>DASVBA010000696.1:0-4674 GCA_036376095.1 Chryseolinea sp. | reverse complement strand
TGGCTGGTATGGGCGCCGGCGCGATGATGTTACCATTGCCCTCGATTGCGCACCACATTCATCCGGAAGATTTGCTGAAACCGGGCCTGGATGTTCTGGAGAAGAAACGACTTGCAGATGTGGGGCTAAACGCAGCCAAGTCGGGTGGCGCCACCTATGCGGATATACGGATCGGAAGATATCTCAACCAGTTCGTGATAACACGTGAAAACAAAGTTCAGAATGTTATTAATACGGAATCATTCGGCGCCGGAGTAAGAGTGATCGTTAACGGAACCTGGGGATTTGCGTCCTCCAACGAGGTGACGCCAGAGGGAATCAAAAAGACCGCTGAACGAGCAGTGGCGATTGCAAAAGCAAACTCAAAATTTCAGAAAGAACCCGTTAAGCTCGCACCGGTCCAGGCATACGGCGAAGTGACGTGGAATACTCCGATCAAAAAGAATGGATTCGAAGTTCCAATAAAGGACAAGGCCGAACTTCTGCTTGCTGCTAACGCGAAGGCCATGGAGAACGGCGCCAGCTTCATCAACAGTATCATATTTCTCGTTAATGAGCAGAAATATTTCGCCTCGACAGACGGATCATATATCGATCAGAATATTCACCGCACATGGCCGAATTTCAACGTAACAATGATCGACAAACAATCCGGTCAGTTCAAGACAAGGACAGCGTTTAGCGCACCCGTAGGTATGGGCTACGAATATCTGGATGGCCGGGCCGAAGACAAGATCCAGGGGCCAGGAGGTATTATTTTATACAATAACTCCTACGACATCATCGAAGACGCAACCATGGCCGCTAAGCACACCAAGGAAATGATTGCGGCGAAATCAGTTGAGCCAGGGAAATACGATATGGTGCTCGAACCTTCTCATTTGTGGCTGACCATTCATGAATCGGTTGGACACCCGCTTGAGCTTGACAGGGTGCTGGGTTATGAGGCAAACTACGCAGGCACAAGTTTTGCCACGCTGGATAAGCTTAAGTCAAAATCCTTCCAGTACGGTAACAAGGTTGTGAACTTTGTTGCTGACAAAATTCAGCCTGGTTCGCTGGGCGCCGTGGGTTATGACGACGAGGGTGTAAAGACGAAGAAGTGGGATCTTGTAAAAGATGGCATCCTGGTCAACTATCAGGGTATACGCGACCAAGTACATATCTTGGGACAAAATGAATCACACGGCTGTTGTTATTCGCAAAGCTGGCGTGATGTTCAATTCCAGCGAATGCCTAACGTTTCGTTGTCAGCGGGAAAACAACAACTAACACCGGACGAAATGATCAGCAGCGTTGAAAAAGGAATCTATATCGTAAAGGACGGATCATTCTCGATCGATCAGCAGCGCTATAACTTCCAGTTCGGAGGGCAACTCTTTTTCGAGATCAAGAACGGAAAGATCGCAGGGATGCTCAAAGACGTTGCATACCAATCCAACACGCAGGAATTCTGGAACTCCTGCGTACAGATCTGTGACGAACGCGACTATCGTCTCAACGGCGCCTTTAACGACGGCAAAGGGCAACCTTCACAATCAAATGCAGTATCGCACGGTTCCGCTACAGCAAGGTTTAATGGTGTGAACGTTATCAACACAGGCCGAACTTTATAACAACCTAATCTTACTAATCACCGAAAAACAGACTTGTCATGGCTATATTTTCAGCAGAAGAAGCAAAAAAGATCCTCACCAAGGTGATCGGTTATTCAAAGGCCGATGAGTGCGAAGTGAACCTGAATGGCACTAACGGCGGGAACATACGCTACGCCCGGAACAGCGTCTCCACCGCCGGCGAGAATAGCGACGTTACACTTCTTGTTCAATCAAATTTTGGAAAGAAATCAGGCGTGGCAACGATCAACGAGTTTGACGATGCTTCTCTTCAAAAAGCGGTCAAACGCTCGGAGGAGTTGGCACAACTTGCACCGGAAAATCCGGAATTTGTTGGTCCCCTCCCCCAGCAGGTCTACGGCGAATCAAAGACGTACTTTGAATCAACCGCAAAGATCACTCCTGATTACCGTGCTCAGGCAGCGGCAAACAGTATCAATCCTGCGATTGCAAAGGATGTAACAGCGGCTGGATACCTTGAAGACAATCACAGCTTTGCTTCTATGATGAACACCAAGGGATTGTTTGCTTACAATCAATCAACGGGTGTTGACTTCACCGTTACGATGCGCTCAAACGACGGCACGGGATCAGGATGGGTGACGCGGAGTTTCAATGATGTCAAAAAGCTGGATACAGCAGAGGCTTCCAAGATAGCGATCGACAAAGCGCTCCAATCGCGAAACGCTAAGGCGATCGAGCCCGGCAAATACACCGTTATCCTTGAACCCGCAGCATCAGCGGAACTGATACGGAATATGATGTTTGCCATGAATGCCAGAACGGCCGATGAAGGACGCAGCTTCTTATCAAAAAAAGGAGGCGGCACAAAATTGGGCGAAAAGATCATGGATGAACGTGTATCCATCTACACCGATCCGTTTAACCTGGATGTTCCCGCTGCTCCCTGGACTGGCGATGGCCAGGCAAGAAAAAAAATGGACATCATAAAGAACGGCGTTGTCTCTAATCTCTTCTACGATCGCTATTGGGCTTCACAAAAAAATGTGGCCCCTGTTCCCTTCCCCGGCAATGCCATTATGGATGGAGGTAACGCATCGCTCGAAGACCTCATCAGCGATACCAAGAAAGGAATCCTTGTGACACGATTCTGGTATATCCGCTCCGTTGATCCCCAGACACAGTTGTACACGGGACTTACCCGCGATGCAACCTTCTTCATTGAAAATGGAAAGATAAAACACCCGGTAAAGAATTTCAGGTTTAATGAAAGTCCCGTGATCATGCTCAACAACGTTGAAACGCTGGGCAAACAGGTAAGGGTGGATGTTGCCGGTGGTGGCGGAGGCGGAACAAGTTTCCTTATCCCATTTATGAAAATTCGTGACTTTACCTTTACAAGCCTTTCCGACGCTATCTAGTCGGCGATCATTGTAGTTACAGGAATCCGAAATCCCTGATTAACAGTCAGGGATTTCGTTTTTAAAATCCCCCGTTCACGGTATTTTCAAAGGACTCTTCAGAAAGCCATAGTTCGGGATTTCCTGGTATGGAAAACTTTTAGATATTGTCCTCCAGTATTTAACAGATTACAAACTCATTAATCCCAAACATCTTGAAACGCAGAGATTTTATTTACACATCGGGCATGGCCGCAATGCTGGCAAGCATTCCTGGAATCGGGCATAGTATAGCCCCGGAGAAAGCCCTGGAGACCGTAGATGTTGCGCTAAAAAAACAACTCGCTGACGTTGCGCTCAATACCGCGCGGTCAAAAGGTGCAACCTACACCGACGTCCGGATCGGGCGTTACCTGAATCAATTCGTGGTAACCCGGGAGGACAAAGTTCAAAACATCGTCAACACGGAATCGTACGGCCTCGGCGTACGCGTCGTCGCCAATGGAAGCTGGGGCTTCGCCGCCACGGATAAGATTGACAAAGAAAGCATTGCAAAAGCGGCTGAAACTGCTGTTGCTATTGCAAAAGAAAATTCAAGGCTTATGGCAGAACCAGTTCAGCTTGCTCCTCAAAAAGGCTACGGCGAAGTGAGCTGGAAAGCTCCAATTGAAAAGAATGCCTTCGAGGTTCCCATCAAAGAAAAAGTCGATCTCCTTCTTGGTGTGAACGACGCTGCAATGAAAGCAGGTGCGAATTACATCACGTCGATATTATTTATGGTCAATGAACAAAAGTATTTCGCGTCAAGCGACGGTTCCTATATCGACCAGGATGTTCACCGGATTTGGCCAACATTCTTTATTACGAAGATCGACGCTACGAGCGGAAAATTCGAAACAAGAAATGCATTGAGCTCACCCATGGGTATGGGGTATGAATATCTTTACGCCAGACCACAGGACAAGATCAAAGGAGTAACGACACTTTACAAAGGCCGCTATGATATGCTGGAGGACGCCAAGGCAGGCGCAACTCAAGCCGGTGAAAAACTTGTAGCAAAATCAGTCGAACCAGGAAAGTATGATCTCATTCTCGATCCGTCACATCTCTGGCTAACGATCCATGAATCAGCAGGCCATCCAACAGAATTGGACCGTGTTCTTGGATATGAAGCCAATTTTGCAGGGACCAGTTTCCTTACCCTCGATAAATGGCAATCAAAAAAATTCAACTACGGCAGCAAGCTCGTAAACATTGTCGCCGATAAAACTCAGGTCGGATCTCTTGGTGCGGTGGGTTATGATGATGAAGGCGTTAAATGTGGTCAGTGGGATGTCATTAAGGAGGGTGTGCTGGTTAACTACCAGACTATACGCGATCAAGCACATATTCTGGGACTTCCTTCATCTCAAGGATGCTGTTACGCTGACAACTGGAGCAGTGTGCAATTCCAGCGGATGCCGAATATCTCTCTTCAGCCAGGTAAAGAAAAACGAAGCATAGACGACCTCATCAAAGGCGTGAAGAAAGGGATATACATTGTCGGCGACGGCTCATTCTCTATCGATCAACAACGTTATAATTTCCAGTTCGGCGGTCAGCTGTACTACGAGATCAAAGATGGTAAGATCGCAGGAATGTTAAAGGATGTTGCTTACCAGTCCAACACGCAAGAATTCTGGAATTCATGTGCTGAT
>DASVBA010000420.1:0-3725 GCA_036376095.1 Chryseolinea sp. | reverse complement strand
ATCACCGCCTTTTGATTGAACTTCATAAGAACTCAACACAGCAGTAAAATACTCTCGATTCATTCGGGCTATGTTTGTGAGGCTGATGGCTTTTGGACACTCGGCTTCACAAGCCCCTGTGTTTGTACAAGCGCCAAATCCCTCCGCATCCATTTGCGCGACCATCTTTTCGGCGCGTTCCTTTCTTTCAGGCTTTCCTTGCGGTAAAAGTGCCAGTTGGGAAATCTTTGCACTGACAAACAACATTGCGGATGCATTCTTGCAGGCTGCCACACAGGCGCCACATCCGATACATGCTGCTGAGTCGAAAGCTTCATCGGCGATCTTTTTCGGTATAGGTATTTCATTCGCATCAGGAACGCCACCGGTATTCACTGATACGTAACCTCCTGCCTGCTGTATCCGCTCAAATGCCGAACGATCGACTACCAAGTCGCGGATCACCGGAAAGGCTTTGGCGCGCCATGGTTCAATGGTAATTGTTTGGCCATCGCTAAATGTCCGCATATGTAACTGGCAGGTTGTGGTTTGTAACGGACCGTGTGGGCGTCCGTTGATATACAAACTGCACGTCCCGCATATTCCTTCCCTGCAATCGTGATCAAACGCAACAGACTCCTCTCCTTTCAATATCAAATCGTTGTTTAGAACGTCCAGCATTTCCAGGAACGACATATCCGGAGAAACATGATCTAGGGTATACGTTTTAAAAGAACCTTTTACGTCCTTGTTTTTCTGGCGCCAAATCTTAAGTGTGATCTTCATTTTACTTATAGCTACGTTGAGTCAACTTTACATTTTCGAACATCAGAGCTTCTTTGTGAAGCACTTCAGGCTGGTTATCGCCAACATATTGCCAGGCAGCAACGTAGGCGAAGTCATCATCCTTTCGGAGCGCTTCACCATCGGGCGTTTGAGATTCTTCCCGAAAATGTCCTCCACAGGATTCTGATCGGTTCAATGCGTCATCGACCATAAGTTCACCGAGTTCCATAAAGTCTGCAACACGCATAGCCTTTTCGAGTTCCTGATTTAATTCATTTGCTCCACCCAGCACGTTAACATTTTGCCAGAATTCAGCCCGCAATTGTTGGATCTTAGCTTTTGCCTGCTTAAGTCCCTGTTCGGTCCGCGACATGCCGCAGTAGTCCCACATCGTTAGTCCCAGCTCGCGATGGAATTGATCCACGGTCTTTTTGCCTTTAATGGTCAGGAACCTTGAAATGGTCGCGTTGGCCTTTTCCAACGCTTCTTTAAACTCCGGACGGTCAGTGGATACTTTATCATACGGGAGTCCGGCAAGGTAATCACCAACAGTGTAGGGTATGACGAAATACCCGTCGGCAAGACCTTGCATCAACGCACTGGCACCAAGTCGGTTTGCACCATGGTCGGAGAAATTAGCTTCGCCGAGAGCATACAACCCAGGTATGGTTGTCATCAGGTTGTAATCGACCCATAGCCCGCCCATTGTATAGTGAACGGCAGGGTAGATCATCATGGGCATCTCGTATGGATTGTCCCCTGTTATCTGCTTATACATGTCGAACAGGTTTCCATATTTCGCTTCAATGACTTTCCTTCCGTCGCGTTTGATTGCGTCTGAAAAGTCAAGGAACACTGCCAGCCCTGAGCCTACGCCTCTGCCATCATCACACATGTATTTTGCGTTTCTCGACGCAACATCCCTGGGCACAAGGTTTCCAAACGATGGATACTTGGTTTCAAGGAAATAATCCCTGTCAGATTCAGGAATACTTGATGCGTCCTTGGCTTTGAGTCCGGGTCTTGCAGTCTTTGGTACCCACACTCTTCCATCGTTTCGAAGTGACTCCGACATCAATGTAAGTTTCGATTGATGATCTCCACTTACCGGAATACAGGTTGGATGGATCTGCGTGAAGCAGGGATTTCCAAACAATGCCCCCTTACGGTGAGCTCTCCAAATTGCAGTTGCATTACAGCCTTTGGCATTTGTCGATAGAAAGAACACGTTACCATAGCCCCCCGTACAGAGCAATACGGCATGTGCGCTGTGAGTTTCCAGCTTTCCGGTTACAAGGTCGCGCGTAACGATGCCTCTTGCTTTTCCGTCGACAATGACGACGTCGAGCATTTCAGTTCTCGTGTACATTTTTACCTTGCCATTCGCTATCTGGCGATTTAGTGCCGAGTAGGCACCAAGAAGCAACTGTTGCCCTGTTTGTCCGCGGGCATAGAATGTTCGTGAGACCTGTGCACCTCCGAAAGACCTGTTCGCCAGCAGTCCTCCATATTCACGGGCAAATGGTACTCCCTGGGCAACGCATTGGTCGATGATGTTTACGCTTACCTCAGCGAGGCGATAGACGTTTCCTTCTCGCGCTCGATAGTCACCTCCCTTAATAGTATCATAAAAAAGGCGCTGGATGCTGTCTCCGTCGTTTTGATAATTCTTGGCTGCGTTGATTCCACCTTGGGCCGCGATACTATGTGCCCTCCTGGCGCTGTCCTGGAAGCAAAACGCTTTGACGTTATATCCCAATTCACCTAATGATGCTGCCGCCGATGCGCCTGCAAGACCCGTACCTACCACAATGATGTCGTACTTCCGTTTATTAGCCGGGTTTACCAGCTTAAGGTTGAACTTGTGTTTTTTCCACTTCTCCGCCAAAGGGCCGTCAGGGATTTTGGAATCTAATTTCATCTGTCTCAATATTTAATCAAGGATACATTCAACTTTGATTTGAGTATAGCTGTTGCGTTAGCCATTTTATTGGCAACATTAGTCAAGGAACATCCAGATCGGAATGAGGGCAAATAAAGCCGGAACAACAATCGCGAAAGTCTGGCCAACGACCTTGATCAGTGGATTATATTTTACGTGATTCAAACCCAGCGTCTGGAACGAACTTGCGAACCCGTGCCAAAGATGGAATGCGAGTATCGCCATACTAAAAACATAAACGGCTACATACCATGCACTTGAGTAAGCAAGATCCACAACAGCGTAGAGGTCTTTAACCTCCTCGCCATCATATACCTTGACAGGGATTCCGCCCCAATGCATCTGGGCCCAGAATCCGCGTAAGTGGATAACCAGGAATATGAATATGAGGGTACCGAGAATGCCCATGTTGCGCGACGTCCACGGCGACGAATTTTTGTTAACCGCATAGCGCTCATTACCGCGCGCAGCCCTGTTCCTTCGCGTCAATAATATCGCCCAGACAACATGTATCACTATGAAGGCGTAATTGACAATAGATATTGTTTTGATGATCGGATTAGACGTCATGAATTTAGCGTAGACGTTAAAAGCCTGGCCGTCATCTGACTTGAGGAGCTGAAGATTTCCGATTAAGTGAACTATTAAAAAGAGAATAAGAAAAAGGCCTGTGAGAGCCATTAGTAATTTTCTGCCGAGAGTACTTGACAGAAGTCTGGTAAACCAGTTCATAGTATAGTGTTAGTCGAGTATGTTTTGAAAGCGGTCAAAAATACTTCCTAAACCCTATTCCACCAAAGGTGGTGTCACTTTATAAAAATTCTAAATAAATCGAAGTGAACGTTGAATTACTATAGAAACTCAAACAGCAGGATTATTAAAGAGATGGTTGCAATTGCTACAAGCAAGAACCACTCTTTGCGCAGAAAATCGACCACAAACTTGAACAACCGTTTCATATAGTATTTAGAAATTCTTTTACAGGCTCAAGAGCCAAGAATCGGGCCTAATACGAAAG
>DASVBA010000689.1:0-4910 GCA_036376095.1 Chryseolinea sp. | reverse complement strand
TTCAGTAAGTTCCACTTCGCTGAAACCGATATCAACAAAATAACTCCTATCTGGGACCGGGGAGTTTGGAGCAGGTACACCGTAGGGGCCAACTTGTTCGGAACCGCCTTTCGAAAACTTGGCTTTGCACTTAGCGCCTTCTATCAGGGTGGAAAATATAGAGAAGGAACGTCGCTGGATGAATACTTCCTCTCTGCTTCAGGTTCTTATGCCGTCGGCAGGAAGTTTAGTATTGGCCCGGGTGTCGATATAACTTCCGGAAACAATGGTTCTGACCCTGCGAATAGGTTTCAACGGTTTGATCCCTTGTACGGAACACCACACAAGTTCTGGGGTTATATGGACTATTTCTACGTGGCGGATGGATTCGGCCCCAACGGTCTTATAAACTATTATCTCAAGTCTAAGTACAAAGCAAAGGATAATCTAACGCTTACCTTAGACGCACACTATTTCATGCTTCCCACAGCAGTAACCGATAACGATGGCCTCGATATGAACAAGGCGCTCGGCACGGAAGTGGATTTCGTCGCTAATTTTTCCCTTACCAAAGCTATAATGCTGGAAGGAGGTTATTCGGCGATGTTTTCCACCGAGACAATGTCATCCCCAAAAGTGAAAAACGTGAAGCGCGCGGATGACGTCTCTACATGGGCTTATCTGATGATATCCATCAAGCCCGGCGAACTTGTTATCAAATGATTAACCAAAAAATGAATCCAATGAAAAAATCCATATATATCACATCGAAACTCAACCTTGTCTTCGCATCCGTTCTGTTATTGTTTTTGTTGTCGGCCGCTCCTGTGAGAGAAAACGTAGCAGACAAGGAACCAATACGCCTTGGCTTTATTCCGCTCACGGACTGTGCGCCTATCGTAATGGCCAAAGAACTTGGACTGTTTGAAAAGTATGGAGTAAATGTAATTGTCTCAAAGGAAGCCTCATGGGCTAACGTCCGCGACAAGATCCTCACCGGCGAATTGGACGGAGCACATTGTCTTTTCAGCATGCCGCTTTCCGTGTACACGGGAGTAGGCGGCAAAGAAGGATCAGAAATGAAGATCGCAATGGTCCTGAACAACAACGGTCAGGCTATTACACTTTCGAAAGACTTCTGCGGTAAAGTAGGTTTTAAACAAACTAACAAGGTTGCACCCGTGGTGGCGGCAAAATTAAAGGCCGATAAGGAAGTAACATTTGCAATGACGTTTCCCGGCGGCACTCATGACATTTGGCTACGAAACTGGCTGGCGGCTGCCGGTGTAAGTCAAAAGACTTCAAGGATCATCACCATTCCTCCACCTCAGATGGTTTCCAACATGAAGGTGGGAAATATGGATGGCTATTGTGTAGGGGAACCGTGGAATGGTGTAGCTGTTAAGCAGAATGTTGGTTTTACGGAAATTTCATCCCAGGATATTTGGAAGAATCACCCTGAGAAGGCGCTGGTAGTGAATACAGCCTTCAGCGAAACCCGCAGGGAGGATCTTAAAGCAGTGATGAAGGCAGTGCTTGAAGCATGTAAGTGGCTGGACAATCGCGCCAACAGAAAAAAGGCCGCAGAAGTTATCGGGAAAGCTCCCTATGTAAATGCGCCGGCTGACGTTATCGAAGCCCGGTTGATGGGTGATTACAATTTAGGATGCGATCAGGGAACTGAGATCTATACGGACGACTATATGCTGTTTCACCGCGGCGGTGAGACTAACTTTCCAAAGAAATCGCACGCTATCTGGTTCTTATCGCAATTCGTGCGCTTCGATTATCTGAAGGAAGCACCCGATTATAAAGCGATCGCAGATAAGATCATCCTTCAGGACCTGTACAGGGAAGTTGCGACCAGCATGAAAATTAAAATTCCTTCCGACGACATGAAACCATTCGCCCTGGAGATCGACAAGGTTTCATTCGATCCTAATAACCCTGGTGATTATCTGACAAAAGTGAAGAAGTCAAACGCGATCAACCAATAACATGGCAGTAATGAAAAAAAGCATCACACTGACAACGTCATTAACGACAGACCTCGCGGGCGATGAGCCTTCGGTAAACCGCCTGACACCAGCCCTGGCTCGTCTTTTCGAAGTCATAAAAAGTCTGGGCTATACGCTTGTCGGTTTTACCTTGCTCACGGGTCTATGGTTTTTGATAAGTAAGATCACAGAAGGAGGTTTGCCGACGCCAGTGGCAACTTTCCAGGTATTCTGGGAATTGGTAAAAGATCCATTCTATGACTACGGTCCCAATGATAAAGGGATAGGCCTGCAGTTGATAAGCTCTTTAGGCAGAGTTTCATTAGGATTTTTGCTGGGATCTTTGTTTGCAATTCCTGTGGGAGTTCTCATGGGGGCAAATACATTTTGCAAAAAGGTATTTTATCCGATAGTACAGATCCTAAAGCCTGTTTCGCCGCTCGCGTGGTTTCCTATAGGCCTCGTTGCCTTTGAGTCTGCCAGCATGGCGACGATATTTATCATCTTTATCACATCGCTGTGGCCGACATTGATCAACACGGCATTTGGCGTAGCATCTATTCCCGACGATCACAAGAATGTCGCGAAGGCTTTCGGTTTTTCAAAGTGGAAGTACCTCACAAAAGTTTTGATCCCTTTCAGCTTGCCGCACATCATTACAGGGCTCCGGCTTAGTATAGGCGTCGCATGGTTGGTGATTGTCGCTGGCGAAATGCTTTCAGGCGGGATCGGTATCGGGTTCTTTGTCTGGGACAGCTGGAATGCTCTTAGTCTTGAAAAAGTGATATCGGCAATTCTTATCATCGGACTTGTAGGTCTTTTGCTGGACAGGGGATTCTCTTTTGTTGAAAAGAAGGTTACCTACTCGATTTAATGATCTAAGAACTAAAAAACCTTTGCAAATGAGCTATCTGAAAATTGAAAATATGGAGATCGCCTTTCAATCTATGAAAGGAAAATTTGTAGCTGTAAAAGATATCAACCTCGACATAGAAAAAGGCCAGATCGTATCGATCATCGGTCATTCAGGTTGTGGGAAGTCGACCATTATGAACTCCATTGCAGGCATGACCTTTCCGACAAAAGGAAGGGTCATACTGAACGGAGGTGAAATCAAAGGTCCTGGTCCGGATCGCGGAATTGTGTTTCAAAACTACTCGCTTCTTCCGTGGCTGACGGTGTATGAAAATATTTTTCAAGCCGTCGACGCGGCGCTGCGGGATCTTTCGAAAGCTGAAAAGAAAGAAACGGTTGAACGTTACCTGAGGATGGTCAACTTATTTGATCACCGTGAAAAGTATCCAAAACAGATCTCTGGCGGAATGAAACAGCGCGTGGCAATAGCGAGGGCATTTGCTATCGACCCTGACGTATTGTTGCTGGATGAACCCTTCGGCGCGCTCGATGCGCTGACAAAGGCAGCCTTGCATATTGAACTGCTAAAGCTGTGGAACCTTACACAAAGGAGCAAGACCATTGTCATGGTTACGCACGATATCGAAGAAGCCATTTTCCTTTCCGATCGCATCGTGGTTATGAACAACGGGCCGGCCGCGACTATTCGTGAGATCGAAGAAGTCCACCTGCCCCGACCGCGGAATAAGAAAGATACAGTAAACCAGCCCGAATATATCGCAATCAGAGAACGACTGCTTAGCCTGCTCATTGAGAAGGTGTCGATTGATGAGAAGGACTTCTACAAGGAAGAGGCGGCTGCCTGATAGTATTCAAATGTGATGTTGAAGGGGATTGAAACGGAATGAAGAAAGAAACAGAATATAAATCGACGTGTTCCTACTGCGGCGTGGGATGTGGAATCGTTGTAAAGAAGGACCGTAAGAACAACATTCGTGTGGAAGGTGACAAGGATCATCCTGTTAACAGGGGGATGCTTTGCTCGAAAGGCATGAACCTTCACTATGCCATGCAGGACAAAACGGACCGGTTGTTATATCCTGAAATGCGATGGAGCCGGAATCACCCGAGGCAACGGGTGAGCTGGACTACAGCCGTTAAGAGAGCGGCTGCCGTTTTCAAGTCGATTATAGAAGCCCATGGCCCCGATGCCGTAGGCTTTTATGTTTCAGGCCAATGCCTTACAGAAGAATATTACATCGCCAATAAGCTCGTAAAAGGTTTTATAGGAACAAACAACATCGACACTAACTCCCGGCTCTGCATGAGCAGCTCTGTTGTCGGATACTCAAAAATGTTGGGCGAAGATGCCGTGCCTGTTTCTTATGAAGATATTGAATTGGCGGATTGTTTTCTTGTGGCCGGGGCGAACCCAGCCTGGTGCCATCCGATCTTGTTCAGACGTATTGAAGAGCGCAAGCAAAACAACCCTTCGGTCAAACTTATTGTCGTCGACCCCCGCAAGACGCAAAGTTGTGCGTCAGCAGATCTTCACCTTCAGATACTACCAGGCACTGACATCTATCTCTATAATGCGATCGCACGTGTACTGATTGAAAACGGTGACGTCGATTTTGAGTTTATTTCACAACACACAGAAAACTTTGAAGTCTACAAGAATTCCGTTTTTCGCTACAGCCTGGAAGAAGCGGCATCAATATGCGATGTCTCAACGTCTGATATCAAACTTGCCGCCTCCTACATTGCCGAATCAAAAGGATTCCTGACGTTGTGGGCAATGGGGCTTAATCAAAGTGTGATAGGTGTAAACAAAAACATTTCACTTATTAGCCTCAACCTGATAACCGGCCACATTGGAAAGCCGGGATCAGGACCTTTCTCGCTTACAGGTCAGCCCAACGCTATGGGTGGACGCGAGGTAGGAGGATTGGCTACGATGCTGGCAGCCCATCGGACATTGGACAATCCTGTTCATCGCAAGGAAGTCGCGGAATTCTGGGGAGTTCCCTCGATCAGTGAAAAGCCAGGTCTTACTGCCACGCAGATGATCGAAGCATT
>DASVBA010000674.1:0-2409 GCA_036376095.1 Chryseolinea sp. | reverse complement strand
CAACTATAAAATCTTGTGTATCCAACGATCTGAAGGCATTAGACGAAAAGTATTGCTTCAAAAAGGAATCAAACTTTTCCCGTCCGTACTTTTCTTCAAACAGGCGGAGGAAAAAGTAACCCTTGTTATAAGCTATGTCAGTAACTCCATCGTCGGGATTTCTGCCTTCCAGATCCAGCTTGAGTTTTGTATCAGGATAAAGATTATCGTCTTTAAGAGATTGGATAGTTTCCCGAAGATCCTGAAGCGATAAGAGGGCAAGCATTTCTGCATAGTCCCGCCCGTAAAGTTTCTCCATGATCCGGTGCTCAAAATAGACAGTGAAGCCTTCATTCAGCCAGAAATCATTCCACGTCCGGTTCGTCACCAGGTTGCCTGACCAACTGTGCGCCAATTCGTGAGCGATAAGTGAGGTCAGCGACCGATCGCCGGCCAGTATCGACGGCGTTGCAAACGTCAAACGGGGATTCTCCATTCCTCCAAATGGGAAACTCGGCGGCAAAACAAGGACATCATACCTTTCCCATAAATAGGCTCCATAGAGATCTTCCGCTCCCTGGATCATTTTTTCCAGATCGGCAAATTCCCAAACTGCCGAATCAAGAACGGACGTTTCCGCGTATATACCGGCCCGGTCACTCACTGGCTTAAATTCAACGTCCCCAACAGCTAACGCAAGCAGATAAGACGGAATAGGTTGTTTCATCTCGAAATGATAGCTGCCAGTCTTATTCTTAACCTGGGGGTTTGAGGCGCTCATGAGCGGCAGCAGTTCCCTGGGAACCGTTACATCCGCTTCGTAGGTGAATCGAACTCCAGGAGAATCCTGACAAGGAATCCAACTCCTCGCAAGTATGGCCTGCGACTGCGTGAACAAGAAGGGTTGTTTTTTTCCATCCGTTTGGTGCGAGCCGAGCCATTGTAAAGCTTCCGCTCCCACTTGTGTCTCATAACTTATGCTAATTGACTTTGTGTCTTCTTTTATTGGTATTCGCAATGCCTGGCCCAAAAGAGGATCAATTTTATCAAGAGTAAAATTAGTTTGCTGTTCGCCGTTCGTTCTTACCTCTTTAATGAGCACTCCTTTTGTATCCAGCACGATCTCATGGACCCCTGGCCTGAATTGAATGTCCCACTCGGCAGTTGCCTCAATCACTTTCAGGCTGAAATCTACATTTGCGTTCCAGCGCAGGTGCGTAACCTTTGCCTTATCCGGCACTGAAAAAGAATGGGGGTCTGGCTGCATGTTTTCGATCTCCTTTTCGTCAGGTGGTTGACAACAAATCAAGCTTGCGACTAAACTTAAAATAAGGTATTTCATTTAGCATTTCAATTATTTTAAGTTACCACTTTCAACTGAAAGAGATACCGGGAATATTGTGTGAGGTTACCTGTTATTGGTATCTTTAACCCCCTGCAAAAATATAATCCTATGAAAAAAACGAAATCCCTGATAATAGCGTTTGCTATTGTCGCTTCAGTATCGACCCTCCTTTCATTTGTTGATTCGGAGCGGAAATCATCATCGAATGCAAAACTCGACCAGGCGATTGCCGACTGGGAACGCGCAAAGGCCTACACTAAAGCCTATCTGGATGCATCTACTGACGAAGTTGTCAACTTCAAGCCAACTCCTGAAATGAGGAGCTTTGGAGAACAGATGCTTCACCTTGCCGAAGCAAATTACGGTATGACCGCTGCAGCTAGCGGAAAAACCAGCCCTATCACCAGGGGTGCCCTTGAAAAATCTGATCAGTATAAGACCAAGGCAGCTCTTACAAAAGCTGTGATGGACAGTTATGATTTTGTGATTGCAGCTGCAAAAGAAATGGATGAGCAGAAACTGGGAGAAAAGATAAAAATGTTCGACCGGTTTGAGATGACGCGCGAAGTTGGTCTGATCAAGGCCTTCGAACATCAAACACATCATCGCGGCCAAACTACTGTATACCTCCGATTAAAAGGTCTTACTCCTCCTCAGGAAATGTTATTCTAAACGTATCTGATGTTAAGTCTGAAGGCTGGTCCGTTAAGGATCAGCCTTTTTATTTGTGGGGTCACTTGCCGGTTTCAATGCTTTGATTCCATTCATACACTTTATCCGAGATCTCTATCAGCAGATTCGGATTCTTTTCCAATGCATTTCCTATAACGATCATGTCTGCTCCCGCCTCCAGCGCCGTCAATGCTTTTTGGCTTGTGTTGATCCCGCCACCAACGATAAGCGGCGCGCTAACGGATTTTCGGACGGTAGCTATCATCTTCGGGCTGATCTCCTTTTCGGCCCCGCTTCCGGCATCAAGGTATATCAGTTGAAGCCCAAGCATTTCTCCAGCCATTGCAGTGCATGCTGCCAGTGAATATTTATCATCCGGAATCGGTGTAGTGTTGCTGATATACGCCACTGAC
>DASVBA010000656.1:0-2588 GCA_036376095.1 Chryseolinea sp. | reverse complement strand
TACACAAGTACACCACGCGCTTTGCTCTTGGAGCAAAATGTGGAATGGCACGGAGAATGTCTTCTTCCAGGTTTTCGGATGGGTTCTTAACGGGCGATGAACCGGCAGTCTGGCCGAAAAGTTTTTTACCAGCCAATGAGCTTAAAGCCAATGCGCCAAGGCCCAAAGATGTCTTGGCTAAAAAAGTACGCCTATCCCATTTTTTGTTCAACAGATCAAACTCCGGAAGTTTGAAAGATTCTTTATGATGATCAGACATGGTCTATCGTTTCGTTAATGTTGCATCAGAATTCAGAATAACACTTGCTACAACGGCATTTGCCGCTACCATGGCCGGATCTATATTCTTGCTTACGGCATATTGTCCGGCCCCTAACCATCCCGTGGTTTTTTTGGGATCTTTTCGAAACTTCTCAAGTTCTTTCTGTTGAAGACTCTCCAGCAGTTCAAGTTCCCTCGCGGACGGTGTAAGCCCCGTAAGCTTCCGATACACATTGGTGATCGCCTGTCTGACGTCGTTTGCCTTCGAAATTTGTTCTCCCATGACTTTTGCAGTTTCGACAAACGTTGGGTCGTTGAGGGTAACCAATGCCTGCAGCGGTGTATTTGTTTCCTGTCTTCGAACAACACAGTAACTTCGCGACGTTGCATCAAATGTCGCCAGTGTAGGATTTGGAACGGACCGTTTTACCAGCACATACAAGCTTCGCCGGTATACGTCATCACCGGAATCGGCCGTGTAGGTCGTATTGTTTATTTCCCATAGCCCCCCAGGTTGATATGGCTTTACACTTTTCCCACCTATCTTTTTATTGAGCAACCCGCTTGCGAGCAAAGCATTGTCGCGGATCATTTCTGCAGACATCCTCACGGCTGGGCCATGCGACAATAATCTGTTTTCCGGATCATTTTCTCTGCTGTAGGGAGTTGCTTTAGAATCCTGACGATATGTGGCAGACATTGCGATCAGCTTGCACAATTTTTTTGTATCCCATCCAGACTCTATAAATGTTACGGCCAACCAATCAAGCAATGCCAGGTGACTCGGGAGTTCGCCTTGATTGCCAAAATCTTCCGCTGTTTTAACCAACCCTGTTCCAAAGAAATTTTGCCAATAGCGATTTACAGCAACTCTTGCTGTGAGTGGGTGGTTTGTATCTGTTAGCCACATGGCCAATCCCAAACGATTCTTCGGCAGATCTTTCGGAAAAGGTAAAACAGACTCTGGAACATTAGGAAAAACTTCTTCTCCAAACTGATCATAATTGCCTCTTTCCAGGATGAAGGCCTTCCTTCGCTCCGGCATTTCCTGCATCACCATGACCTCCTTTATCTTCTCAGTGGAATCGGATAAGGCAGAACGCATCCGTTTCAGTTCTTCCTGAGTTGCCACGCTTTCGGGACTTACAGCAGCCACGTAATATGTCCTCAATGCGTTAAGGTCGTCTTCAGACAACTGTTCAGGTTGTTTCGAAACAACGGATGCCCAGGTGTGTTGTCCCGAAATAACTTTGATTTCAAAATCAGTCAATACTCTGTTGTATACGAGGATGTCATCCACCTTCCCTCCTTTAATTCCCCACCCCCTGTTCCAGGCGCCGATCTGCAGACCGGGTTGATCCTTGGAGTATAAAAGGATGTCTTTTGATATTTGATCCATTGTGGTTTCCATTTCAAGTTGATTACCATCCTGAAATAATTTTAATCCACTTGCTTTGGAGGAACCGTCGTACGTCATGACCAATTGAATCCATTGATCGCGTGGTATCGCGCGCCTCGTGACCTTGGCAATCGCATTGGACGGAGCAGCATGGGCTAAACTCAACTCCAGTTTATCGCCCCGGAGGTAAAGGTTGTATCCGCGGAAATTATACAAACGTTCGGCCACACTCTTGTGAAAGATCACACCCTCCTTCAGATCCTTTGGAATAAATACACTTATCCCTATTGTAAAAGGATCCGACTTTCTGAAAACACCAAGAGGACTCAGGTCCAGCCATTCATCGCCGTTCAAAACAAGAGCTTTTCCTCCTGATCTGTTTTCAAAAATGGGCTTGTCTCCTGGAACGCTGCCGAGCTCCCGTTTCATAGCACCGGTTTGATTCGGGTGAATCACATTCTTCAATGAACCGTTTTCAAAGTTGAAATAACCCTGAAGTCCGGCTTGCGGAAGTTTTTCTCTTTCGAGACCTCGGTAACCTTTTGATTGAATCCATTTTTTAAAGTCAGGCTCCGATTTTTTTGTCAGTTGCGCAATTTTTTCTTCCTGCTCCGTGATGTTACTTTTAATGAACTGGGCAATCTTTTCCTGCTCCGCTGAGGGAAGCAGAATGGTAGGAGAAGGCATGGCATCGTCCCATGAAATTTGTCCCGCTTCCTTGATGTTGTTAAAGAAACTGAACATCTCATAATAGTTCTTGTGTGAAATGGGATCAAACTTGTGATCATGACACCTTGCACATCCGACTGTGAGGCCCATAAAAGCAACACCGGTTGTATTCGTCCGGTCTATTACATATTCAGTCCTGAACTCTTCATCGATTATCCCACCCTCCATATTTTGCTGATGGATACGATTAAAAGCAGTA
>DASVBA010000653.1:0-3750 GCA_036376095.1 Chryseolinea sp. | reverse complement strand
CGACCGCTGAGGCCTGGTCATTCAATATAAAAAATGTCAGCCTCAATCACGTGTACATCAGCTATCACGATAAGCGCCTCGGAAATGAGATAGACGCAACTGTCGGTGAACTCAATGTGGATGTGGAAGAGCTCGACCTGGAAGCACCTCATCTCCGGCTTAACGCTGTCGAATTTCACAATTCAACAATTAACGCAAGCCTTTCTGGTTCCCGTGAGGATCTGCCGGATTCAGCCAGTGCAAGTCCAAGCGAGAAACCATTTGGCTTCGATATTGAAACCGTTTCACTCCGAAACATTGCGTCGACGCTGAGGAACGTATCCTTGGAAGAGATCATTAGGGTGGAAATTGGGGAATTCAATATCGACGTGAAAAAGTTTGATCTGATAGAAAGAGAAATTGACATCGCTAACGCGTTGTTATCAAACTCCTTCGTGTCCTTTCAACGCACCGGAACTCCCCTTGATTCGGCCCGTAAGAGTGAAAATAAAAGTACGGATCAAGATTCATCCTGGTTATTTAATCTAAGTTCGATAGAACTAAAAAATAACAGCCTTCAATATTACGATTTCAATGCTCCCGCCATTAAGGAAGGATTAAACTTCAATAATTTATGGATCAGAAATATTAACCTCAGTGCGAAGGATCTTTATTATGCCGCCGACAAAGCAAACGGTGAAATCGAATTGTTTTCCTTCCAGGACAAGAGCGGCTTTACGCTATCATCCTTTAGAACAACGTTTGCTTTAACGGAACGGGAACTGGACGTCAAGAACTTTGACCTGAACACTCCGCACAGCAGGATCCGGTTTGAGGTCAAATCGCGATTTCCTTCGCTCAAAACCATTACCGACACGTATCCTGAAGCAATAATAGCTTTCAAAAGCCGCTCTTCAGTCGGCATAAGGGATCTACTCTACTTTAGTCCGGGCTTGTTCGACAGCGTTCCCCTAAAGATCCGCCAAAATGAGACAGTTACCCTGGATACACATTTGGAAGGCAGGATAAAAGATATCGATGTTCGTCAATTCAAGATCAACGCCTTAACAGATACCAGACTTTCGCTGTCCGGAAACATAAAAGGTCTTCCCAACAAGAATGCAATCATCCACGCTGCGCTCGATAACTTTTCCACGACCGGCGAGGATCTAAGAGCGCTACTTGATGACAGCATTATTGCGAAGTTTGGTCTTCCTGAGACTTTTTCGTTAAAGGGAACGTACGATGGTACCGTTTCCACCCCGTCGGTAAAAGCTGACCTTACCAGTGACATAGGAAGCGCGCGCATAGATGCCAGTGTCAATCTTAACAAGAAAGGTAAGGAGACTTATGGAGGCAACATCGAAGTGCGCGAGTTTCAACTTGGGCGCGTTCTTCAAAACAAAGACCTGGGAAACGTGGATATGACAGCGGAGGTGAAAGGCTCTGGGATATCCATGGAGAATCTAAATGCGCACGTTAACGTGTTGGTAAATAAATTTCAGTACCGCAAATACGATTACAAGGACTTTGTATTGAATGGATCGCTGAAAAATTACTTCTTCTCCGGAAAAGCCTCCCTTAAAGATAAAAACCTCGACTTCGTTTTTTCAGGCGACCTGGATTACACTGATAATATCGCTTTGTACAAATTCAACTTTAACCTTAAGCAAGCAGATTTAAACGCACTGCATTTAACCCAGCGACCGTTAAAAGCACGCGGTACGATCGACGTTGATCTCGCTACGGCCGACTTCAGGTCGGTCAACGGAAGTTTGGACGTTCGTGACGTTGCAATTTTCAACGGCGACAAATTGTACGCAGTAGACTCGCTGCTCTTCGCATCTATAGATCAACGAGGAAATAGCAAGCTATCAATCCGGTCCGATATAATGACAGGAGATTTCGAAGGGACGATCAACTTGTTCGACATGGGCAACGCACTGAAGAGACACTTCAATAATTACTATTCCTTACGCGATAAGAGTTTCAACAGACCGGCGGAAGTGCAGAAATTCTCATTCGCGCTTGTGCTGAAGAACACTGATTTGATCACAGAGATCTTGGTGCCGGAACTCGAGCCTTTTGTTCCCGGTAAGATCGCGGGCAAATTCGACAGCGAGCGCGATGACCTCGACCTGCAGATCGATATCACCAAAATCAAATATGGAGGCATTGGGTTGGATTCGCTTTTTTTTAATGTCGATTCCGACCAGAGCGCCATGAATTACATACTCCGACTAAGAAGAGTAACGATGGATACTATTCGTATCGAGGCGTTGACGTTGTCTGGAACTGTCGCCAATGATTCCATCCGGTCAAAGTTCATGATCCTCGACTCGCTGCAAAAAGAAAAATATGTTCTGGGCGGGGCATTTTACAGTCTGGAGCACACAACACAGTTCCGACTGCTTGATGAAGAAGTAATAATAAATTACGCGCCATGGACGGCACCACACGATAACCTTCTAAAATTCGGGAAAGAAGGAATCGAGGCCCGCAATTTTTCCATAACAAACATCAACGAAAGTTTGTCCTTTGTGACTCATACCGAACAAGAGGAAACGTCCATAGTATTTAAGGACCTGAATATCCAGAACCTCACGAATCTTGCAGAAGGTACGATCCTCGCGGATGGTCTGATGAATGGAAATATCAGGCTGGGTAACCGGGGATCGCTGCTGGCAGAAATAAAGATCGGAGACCTTGATGTTTTCAATTCCAAGTGGGGAGACCTGAACTTGAAGTTTTCGGGAACATCCAACGGAGACTATACAGGCGCTCTTGATGTATCCGGGCATCAGCTGAACCTGAATGCAAACGGCAAGTATCAGCAGAGCGCTCGCGGAAGCTTAGATCTCACCGTCAGCATTGCCTCGCTCGATATTTCTTTGATAGAACCTTTTACCGGGAGTCAGGTCAGACAAATGAAAGGAGAAGTGACTGGTGAAATCCGCGTATCCGGTGACGCCGTCACGCCTGAGATACGCGGTGCCGTTAACTTCAACAAAGCCTCCTTTACACCGGCAATTGTGGGTACACCTTTTTCACTGAACAATGAAGAAATATCCTTCACTGAGGCGGGAATAATTTTGAATGATTTCAAGATCACGGATCAAAACAATAACACCGCATCCCTGGACGGGTCTATTGGTACAAGTGATTATACAAGCTTTGATCTTAATCTAAAGCTGAAGGCCCGAAACTTTCAATTACTGAAAACGGACGAAGACGACAGTGACCTTTTCTATGGAAACGTAAGGATTAATACAGACGCAAGTATTTCAGGGTCGCCGACACAACCTAAGATTCAAATGCAAGTGAGTCTTATGGACGACAGCGAGCTCACTTATATCGTGCCCCAATCGGAAAAAGGAGTTCTGGAACAACAGGGAATAGTGCTGTTCATAGATAGGGACGCCAAAGACGATCCGTTTCTCGCCTCGATAAATCCACGTGATACCGTAAAATCAAAATATATCGGGCTTGACCTTACTGCAAACATCGAACTGAACGAAAAGGAAAGCCTCTCTATTATTATAGACCCCATCACAGGAGATAAACTTACGGTGAAAGGGAACTCTACGCTCACACTTGATATAGACCCTACCGGTGACATGCAGCTTTCCGGCCGATATGAGATCACAGAGGGATCCTACGATTTGTCCTTTTACAAACTTGTCAAACGAAATTTTTCTATCAGGAAAGGAAGTACTATTACTTGGTCGGGTGACCCATTGCTTGCAACGATGGACATAACCGCGGCTTATG
>DASVBA010000651.1:0-22629 GCA_036376095.1 Chryseolinea sp. | reverse complement strand
TAACAGAGCACGGTCCGAACCTATTGAAATATCAAAGCACGTCCACAAACGACGGACTCGCTGTTTTTTCGGAAATCTATTATCCTAAGGGATGGATTGCCACCGTAGATGGCCAGGAAGCGCAAATACTGAGAGCGAACTATGTCTTGCGCGCTTTACAGATACCTTCAGGAAATCATACTATCGAATTCCGGTTCCAGCCAAAGCCGTATGTAATAGGAAACAAGGTAACCACAGCGTCCTCGTGGTTACTGATCGTAGTGGTGCTTGCGAGTATAGGCTGGTCGTTGAGAAGGGATTACGTTTAATCGTTGATCGAGTGCATCCCGATAATTATCGGGACCGCAGGGACGCAGGGTTTCGCTGAAAGCATTTCGGCTTAACCCCTGCGCAACTCCGCGTTCCTTGCGCCTCCGCGGTGAAACACCCCCACACCCACAACCACACGCATACCCACACCCATACCCACACTCTCGCACACGATAACCAGCCGGAATGAGTGGGTATTAACAAAAGTTATTGTATTTCCTCTAGCTCAACTTTTTTGCTTCTACGAGTTAAATAGTGAATGATAGATAGCGCTATCAGATAAGTGAAGCCACACAATGTAAACAGCAGATTATATCCGCCTGTAAGATTGCCGGCTTCTTTATAGGCATCCAATAATGTGCCCACCAGCATTGGAAAGAGAATTCCGCCGACGGCACCTGCCATTCCGCCGATCCCGACCACAGAGCTTACTGCTTCTTTCGGAAACATATCCGAAGCCATTGTAAACACGTTTGTTGCCCAAGCCTGGTGAACCGCCACCGCAAGACTGATAAGCGCTACTGCAACCCAAGCGCTGGACGCAAACTGGGCGAGGATGATTGAAACTTCAAGTAGTGCAAACAACAGAAGGGAAGCTTTTCGCGCTTTCAGGGTGGGCCAGCCACTTTTGATCAGCCATGACGAAAAGTATCCGCCTCCTATGCTTCCTATGGTGGTGGCTGCGTAGATGACCATAAGTTCCAGACTTGGTTTTTTCAAGTCGAGGCTGAATGTGGAAGAGAAATAAGAAGGAAGCCAGAATAAGAAGAACCAATAGATAGGATCGATCAGGGCCTTCCCGGTTATGTATGCCCACGTTTGAGGAAACGTAAATAGCTTTTGCCACCTGATCGGCTTTTTTGAAGTTGAAGCAACGGATTCCTCCTGACCTAAAGTGATGTATTCATATTCTTCCTTTGAGAGTCTTTTTTGCTTTGATGGAATTTCATAAAATATCAGCCAGAAGACCAGCCACACAAACCCCAGAGCGCCCGTGATCCAAAACACTTCCTGCCATCCATAACGGGCGAGTATCCAGGGTACGATCAGCAACGCCATCACCACCCCTACACTGGTTCCTGCGTTAAAGATGCCGGTAGCAAGCCCCCGTTCTTTGGCAGGAAACCATTCCGCTACAGTCTTGACTGCTGCAGGAAAATTTCCCGCCTCTCCTAATCCCAATGCGATGCGCGCTATGCTGAAGCCGACAACACTTCTGGCCAAGGCATGGAACATTCCCGCAAGGCTCCACACAACAATAGCAACTGCATATCCGATCTTCGTTCCAACTCTGTCTATGACCCCACCTGAGATCAATAAACCAACCGCATAGGCAGCGGTAAACGCCATGACTATCCTGGCGAAGTCTGTTTCGCTCCAGTTGAATTCCTTCTCCAGCAGTGGTTTGAGTAAACCTATTATCTGACGATCCAGGTAATTTATTGTGGTCGCAAAAAACAGTAATACGATAACCAGCCAGCGGTAATTTTTAACTTTTGTCATAAATCGCCGGCTATTAAATTACCATCCATGTATTGATCCATCTTTTGCATGCAGGATCGGATGAGGGAACTTTGTCTTTGTCACCACTTCCATAACGAACGTTGCTTTCTTTGGATCAAATTTGATCCCCAGCCCTGGCGCGGGATTAAGAAACAATTTACCGTTTTGGTACAGGATGTAATCTTCGTTAAAATAGGCGGGCTTCTCAACTTGTCCGCCAACCAGCTCCATCAAACATCGTGTCGGGCTACACGATCCCAGTACGTGCACCAGCGTGGCCGTTGACGCCGGGCCAGTAAAGTGAGGTATCATTCCAACGTAATGGGTTTCACACATAGAAGCGATCTTCCTCAGTTCCGAGATTCCTCCACAATTAGGCAATGTAATGCGTGAATAATCGATAAGCCTGTTTTCGACCAACTCGTTGATATCCCATCGATCACCAAACTGTTCTCCGACAGCTATCGGAACTTTTGTTAATTGTCTCAGTGTCTTATAGACGCCTGGATTTTCGGAGCGGATAAGATCTTCAACAAAGTACGGCTCGAGATTTTGTATCACATCGCAGATCTTGATTGCTTCCGGTGTATCAAATCGCGTGTGCAGGTCAATTGCCCAATTACCTCCACCGCCAACAGCCTCGTCCATCTTCTTGCAATGTTCAATTGTCTTTTTGGTGTGTTCATAAAAATCGAATCGTTCTTCGCCATTTCCGCCGGTTGGATTCGTCCGATAGGATCTAAGTCCCGCCGCGATACAGTCTTTTGCGCGATCGTATTCGTTTGTGGCTTTTGATGCTGAGAAACCCGTCGCATAACATTCCACGAATTCGCGTGCAGAACCGCCGAGCAATTCATATACGGGCACCCCAAGAGCTTTTCCCTTAATATCCCACAAGGCCATTTCAAGCGCCCCGAGCGCATGCAGTTTTTCGCGGCCCGGTGGATAGAACAGTCCGCGGTAAAGATTCTGCCACAAATACTCAATACGGAATGGATCTTCGCCGATGAGCATCTGAGCACATTGTTCAATAGTGTCCTTAGCGCCACCCTCGCCAATCCCGATAATACCTCCGTCGGTCTCGACCTCTACTATTCCCCTGGCTTGATTGAACAGCGGTTTATTATATCCTGGTGCGCTGTAATACCGGATCTTTGTGATCTTCAATTTCGACGGAGGAGTCGCTACAGGCGCCGCCAGTCCGTTAGGCACGCCGGCAAGCAAGGCCGTACCGCCCATCAATGCATTCTGGATAAAATTTCTTCGTTGCATAGATCAATATGTTTGTTTTTAAAGACACGTCAATCGAATATAGCTAATTGACGAATGTCAATGTAACTTTTAATGCTGTTTTGAGCCGCTTTCAATCGTTTGAACCGCTATTAGCTTCAAACTTATCTGCGTTCAGCTCCCACGTTTACCTGCGAATAAGACATAATGTCCCGTTGAACGTCATGTATGATCGATGAAAAAATCAAGACCACAGAATGATCGGACTCTATAATGCTGATTATACTTAAATACCACAGTTTCAATACCTTAGTAATCCAGGCAGAATGAAGTTTTTTGAAATTGATGGCTATTACTTACATAAGGAGTATCTAGTCACTGAAATTCATTGTATATTAGGCAAATGTATGTAGCCGTACCGTTGTAATTGCTCATATCATGCAGCAATTGAATATATTGACCTCTCATCTGAAAATAGGGCCATCCACCGACCTATGCTTTCCATACTAGACATCTATCTTAACATTTGCGCGTCGGTTTACAGCTGATGCCTTTGATTCGGTTAGGTAGGGGACAGATCCTTAACTCTTTTTTTGTGAAGAACGGGATTGAAGACCCTCGCCCAACATTAGACTTTATATGAAATTACGTCGTCTAACCAAAAGGAAGTGATGAGGGATGTAGCGTGTTTCAATTTGTTTTTTGTCTTTTCTCAACATTTGTTGGCTCAATCGACCGATACCGTCGGTCACACAATTTCGAATGGCAAACATATCGCCAGCGCAAACGGTACCAGTCCAGTCATTCGTGACAAAGATTGGGTAACGAAAACTCCGGAAGACCAATACATGACGCCACAGTCGCCAACATCAAAACGGAATTGAAGGATAGTGTGCGGATAGTCCGGTAAACAACTAAAAAAAGAAGTAAGTAGACGGGCCGGTCATTACAACATGCACCGGGTATGGAAACTCTGGTTTCAAAATGAACGAGAAGAATGAAGAAGTACGATTGAACCAACTTTATTGACTTTGATGAAAAAAAAATTTTTACTCTCAATATTGTCTTTCCTGGCTGCAATACATTTCTCCAGTGCGCAAGCACCGGGACCGTTGTACAGGCAATTTTATTTTAATCCCTACGTATTTAATCCTGCTTACGTTGGCATTAATGACCAGCTAGAAGCAAACTTCGTCCACCGCCAGCAATGGACAAACTTTAAAGACGCTCCTGTCACTACCGGTGCAAGCCTTCAAATTCCAACAAGCGAACGTGTAGCCATTGGTTTGAACATTTACTCCGATAAGCAGGTATTGCTTCGTAATTCGAACTTTATGGCGACTTTTGGATATGTCGTTCCTATTGCAGACAATCAATCCTTGAGGTTTGCACTCTCCGGCGGGGTCGGTCTTAACAAACTGGATCTGACGGCCGAAGAAATGAACACGAATGATCCAACTATCCTGAACGCAACGGGCAACAATTTTTACTTCGACGGGAATTTTGGAGTGGTCTACAACCTTGCCGGACTGCGACTCGGATTTGCACTGACAGACCTGTTCAAGTCAAATGCGTTCAACGGTGAAAGCTTTAATAAATTTGAGTTCTCCAATCTTAGGAACCGCCTATTTTCTGCCAGCTATCGGATTAACCTGGATCCTATGGGACGGGTAGCTCTCGAACCCTATGCATTGTTCAGACAGTCCGCGGACGGCGTTCAGGATTATTGGGAAGCGGCAACTCTCGTATACTTCAAAGAGAACATCTGGACAGGCGTCAGCTACAATCAAAACAACGGCCTGGCGCTCTTCCTGGGAGCAAATATCAAGGATAAGTTCAGATTTGGTTATAGCTATGAATTTCCACCATTCTCTTCCGGGTTTAATTCTAGCAGCTCGCATGAGCTTCATCTCGGTATCCGATTCGGAAAGAAGACACAACGCACTGCTTCAAAACCGGCATCTAAAAAATTGCCGGCCCTCGCCAACACTAATGATGTAATCGAGGAACCTTCAGAAGAAAACCGCGAAGTAAAAGCATCGCCGGATGAACAAGTGACAGACGGAAACACAGATCCCGCAAGTCACATCGAAACCCCTGACCCCGTCCAAAAGGACAATGAAATTGCGAAGACAAAGTTGACAGAGCCCCCAACAAAAACGAAGGACAACGTCAAAGCTTCTGTTCCTCCGGCGGCTGCTCCTAAGGAAGCCTTTACCATGACAAAGGGACACTATTACGTTGTAGTAGGTGTGTTCAAGTCCATGAATCATTCCATGAAATTCACGAAGGATATGATGGATAAAGGTGAAGTGGTAAATGTCTCTCTCAATCCAAAGAACAATCTTTATTACGTGTACCTCCGCTCAACAAAGGATCAGGCCGAAGCAGTGAAAATGCGAAATGAGTATAGGTGGAAAAACCTTTTCAAAGAGGCATGGGTATTTAAGATGGAATGAGGGGATAAGGAGATAAGGAGATAAAGTGATAAGGTGATAAGGTGATAGGGTGATTTGGTAAACTAGAATTGGTTTGTTTTGTGTTTATAAAGAAAAGAGGTTGCCGTCCAGCAACCTCTTTCTGTTTGTTGATTTGATCAATGTTCCTGTTCAACCCCGTTGGGGTTCGGCGGATGTCTAGCTGCCGTAACCCGGCATTTCATGCCGGGCTATTAAGCTTAAAACCCGCCGGGATTTATCCGGCCTCAATGATACCCTCCTTAAACGAGCCTACGCGTGCCGCTATACCTTATACCCTTATACCCTTATACCCTTATACCCTTATACCCTTTTACCTTATACCTTATCTCCCTATCTCCTTACCTCCTTACCTCCCTATCCACCCATCCCCTCACCCAGGATACTTCCATTCCCCACGATAAGCCCGGCTAAGCAGCTTGTTTGCCTCCGCGTCGTTCTTCACCACACCCTTGACGCCATCCCATTCTACCGCCCTGCCCAGTTTCCAGCTCAACATGCCCAACAAGCTCATGTTGGTGGAACGTTGTCCGATCTCAATGTCACAAATGGGCAATGCGTTTGTTTTAATGGAGCTAAGAAAGTTTGACCAAAGCGTGGCGATATTCTGCTGATCGGGCTCATCAAGCTTCGGATCCTGATGGATAGGTGGCTTCTTGTCGTCAGCGGGGTAAAAAGTCCAGCCGTCAAGCCAACCCATATGGAACGTTCCTTCCGTTCCGTAGAAGTAACATCCGAGGTTAGTCTTTTCCGCATTGTTAGCGGCATACTGACGATGTTCCCAGGTGGCGGTAAACGATTCAAACTCAAAGACAACGTTCTGCGTGTCTGGAGCATCGGTGTTATCCTGTCTTATAAAACGGTTCGCTGTTGAAAATACTTTCTTTGGGTATTTTTCTTCTGTCCACCACAGTATCTGATCCATCCAGTGGATACCCCAGTCGCCGAGCTGACCATTCGCATAATCGAGATAACCTCGGAATCCGCGCGGGTGAATCGTTGTATTGAAAGGACGTAATGGAGCGGGACCGCACCACATATTCCAGTCTAATGTTGAAGGGGCTTCCGTATCCGGCGTCTTTTTTCCCGGGCCGCCGCCGTAGTGAACGAACGCTCTTACCGAGCCAATCTTCCCTGCTCTTCCGGACTTAAGGAACTCCATTCCGGAAATATTGTGCGGTGATGCGCGGCGGTGAGTTCCCACCTGCACGATACGTTGCGTGTCGCGCGCAGCTTTGACCATTGCTTTACCTTCGTTTATCGTGTGGCATATGGGTTTTTCGACGTACACGTGTGCACCACTTTGCATAGCAGCAATAGCACAGAGCGGATGCCAATGATCGGGAGTTGCCACGATTACGATCTCCGGCTTTTCTTTTGATAACAGCTCGCGATAGTCGCGGTATAATTTTGGAGTTTCTCCACTGAGCTTTTTTACTTCAGCAGCGGTGGCATTTAACTGGTTGGCGTCGACATCGCATAATGCAACGATCTTGCTTTGTCCGGCCTGCATAGCGCATCGCAGGATGTTTCCACCCCACCAACCTGCACCTACCAAAGCCGTGCGATATGTTCTATCCTGACCCACAACACGAATCAGCGGCGCGGTAGCAAGCGCGGCACTTGCTACTGCGGTAGTCTTTATAAATTGTCTTCGTTGCATAATACAATTGTTTGGTATGAAAAATTAAACAATTCAAAATTGATTTTCATGAATTTGTTACCAGCGGGAAAGCAATGAGCCGATCAATACGCCGTTCAGGGCAAATCGGCTCGTGGAATAATCTTTAGAAGACAACCTCGACGTATCCTTGCGATGGAATTTGCTTATGTCCGTGGAGAACTCCCGGCCGCCATGCGGGGCCATCTTTTATCAGGCGAATAGCTTCCTGATCATAGGGCTGCGAAAGTCCTTCGACAATGACGAAATCCCATACACTTCCATCATTACCTACATTAAATACAACCTTCACCGTACCCGTTCTCATTTCCGTTGAAGTCGGGTGTTGAATGCTCCTGGCCAGGTACTTGTTGAATTCAGGCATACCAACTACCGGGACGGCGTATTGACTCAGATGGTCGTATACGTACCGTCGTCCATTCTTGGTTTCCGACACGCCGTGAACCAACCTGTTGTTCCGGTAAAACTCGCGGAAGTAAGGTGTGCCATCGTCATGATATCCATACCAGTTTCCCGTCTTCTTGCCTCCTTCGTAATTTCCCTGTTCCGAAATGTTTCCGTTGGAATGCCATCGAATACACTCACCCCTCCCGTTGACCACTTGCTGCCGGCCTAATGAGTCCCACATATTTCGTGTGAACATTTCGTCATTATAGTACACTTCGCTTTCGAGTGTGCCATTCCAATGATAGTTCTCCCATTTTCCGACGGGATCTTCTTTCGCGTACCTCCCTGCGGATGAATAGGTATTATGATTTGTATAGTAAAGAAATACGCCATCCTTCATACCGTTGAGATACTTACCTTTCATTTGCACCTCTCCACTTCTATAGTAGTCTCTGACAGCCCCCTGCCATCGCCCTAAAGAGTCAACTGTGCCAATCCTGTAGTACGTCGCCAGCGAGGGGTCATCGATCTCTTTCCATTCATCATCATAAAAGACCCTTTTAGTTTCAAGCGTTGGTCCCCGTTCTGATGGTTCTTCTTCTATCACCGTCGCTGACTCTGGTATTTCAAAGTTGAGGCTATACCGAAATTTCGGAAGTGAGTCCATCTTCGCGCTAACCACTTCCATGCTGTCGAGATACACGTACGACTCACGGTGAACAAGAGCAGTCCGGTAGACGGCATCCTGTTTTTGAAGGCTGACATACCGGGCCAATACAGCGGTATCACCATGGAGTTCTTCTCTTATCGCAGGTATTTTCCTGAGCGCATTGCTGATCGAATCCCATTCTTTAGAAATAACTGTTAGGCTATCTACCAATTGAGCGTCGCTCATAGAATTTTGATAGAACCGGTTCGTCCTGCGTTCTGCTGCCAACACCCTCTTAAAGACACGGTAATAGTTCAATAAATCCTTCGGCAACGCAAATGTCAGCAGGAACAGAATGACCACGGCGCTGGCGAGGCTCCAATTGGCCACAAGAAGTTCGAACCGGTCATGCAAAACAGCAATGATTATTCCCGCGATCAGTCCTCCAAGGTGTCCTGCGATATCGACGCTGATACTTGTTGCTACCAGCGCATTCACAATCACAAAGCCGATGAACCCGATAGCTAATGCTATAAGCTTCTGACGGTCGTCGGAATCGCGGATCAGTTCCGTGCCCAGTCTATATCCAAACAATCCGAAAATAGCACCGGACGCTCCGGCGCTTATAGTGTAGAAATTGAACAACAGACTCGCAATCCCTGCTGCGATCCCGCAAAACAAATAGATCAATAAAAACCGGGGCGTCCCTACTATTGGCTCGAGTGTGCTACCCAGCAAATACAAACCCAGCATATTTACCAGCAGATGGATGATTCCAAAATGTAAAAACATGGAAGAAATGATCCTCCACTGCTGACCGTCCATGGTAAATGGATTCAGATTTCCGCCGGCGTGAAGAATAGCCAATACGTCGATGTTCCGCGACATCATCAAGCTCTGCTGCTGTATGGCAATGAAGGCAAAAACAATTATGTTAATGCCGATGATGATTAATGTGGAGAGGTATCGGCTCATCGTGAAGATATCAGTGACAGCGCTTCCAGTCTTTTCAACAACGGCGGGTGGGAGTAGTGGAAGAATACATAAAGCGGGTGAGGGTAAAGATCGCTGAGGCTGTCAACAGAAAGCCTCTTCAAGGCATTCGACAACGCAGTGCCGTCAAAGGTCTCTTTTGCGTAAGCATCGGCTTCGAACTCGTTCTTTCGACTGTACATATTCATAAACAATCCTGTGATCCCGGAAATCGGAGAGAACAAAATCCCAAATGCCAGCAAGTTAAGGTGGATCGCATGTTCAGTTCCACCCAGGGCAAGTGAAACATTTTCAGTGAAGATCATTGTAGATAACACGAATAGCGTGAAGACAATCTGCAAGATCGAAAGAATATATCCCCAGATGATGTGCTTCTTCTTGAAATGGCCTACCTCATGAGCAAGTACCGCCACCAGCTCATCTGTGGTGTGGTTTTCGATCAGTGTATCGTAGAGGACGATCTTCTTCTTCCTGCCAATGCCAGAAAAAAATGCATTTGCTTTTTTCGATCGTTTCGATCCATCAATAACAAATATGTTATCCAGGGGAAAGTTAACCTTCTTTGCAAAGCGTTCGATCGCGGACTTCAATTCGCCTTCCGGTAGCGCCGTAAGCTTGTTGAACATGGGAAGGATCAGCGACGTATAGAACATGTTGACAAACAAAACAAAAAGAGCCGCAATCACCGAGAACCAAATCCAGAAGTTTGGGCCGATAGTTTCTATAAGATAGATAAGCGCCGATAACAGTCCACCGCCGATAATGGCCGTAAGAAGGTATCCTTTGAGCTTGTCCGTAATAAACGTTCTGACTGTCGTTTTATTGAATCCATACTTTTCTTCGATCACGAACGTACCATACCATTGAAAAGGTATTGTCAGCAGATCTGACGCCAACATCAATATAGCAAAGAAGCCAAGCGCCAAAGTAATTTCGCCATGCAAGTAGGGCCTTAGCAAATTGTCAAGCCAACCGAACCCGCCCGTGACCAACATGACCAGCGAAAGTAAGAAACTTAGTGCCGAAGTAAGAAAGGAAAATTTTGTTAGTTCGCGATGGTACGCCAGTGACTTCAGGTATTTCTCTTTCTCGTAAAATGCTTCGACTTCTTTTGGAATATCTGTTCGTTGACTCTTGAGGTTAATATAGTCCAGCACCTGATCCGTCACATAGCTGACTATGGTGATTGAAATTATAATAGTGAGGATTAGCTCTGGCTCCATAAACGGTCAAAATGAGATGACGAATGTTTTGATTCTGAATGATAAAAGTTTTGTAATGTTACCAAATAACTCGCTAGATTCAGCCGGCGAATTGTCCGAATTTTTCAATGTACTGAGGTTTGAGAATATTTGATTACGACGATTTAAACTTGCGAATATCGATGGAATTTAAGGAATCAATCAGGCTGCAAAAGCAATTCAACAACCTCATTCCCGGGGGAGCACACACGTATGCGAAAGGAGATGATCAGTTTCCGGAAGGGATGGCTCCGTATATCGTTCGCGGAAAAGGTTGTCGTCTTTGGGACGTCGATGGAAACGAATTTATTGAATACGGGAACGGTCTGCGTGCGGTCGGGTTGGGTCACGCATTCGAGCCGATCGTTGACGCGGTAACGGAGCAGCTGAAGTTCGGGGCAAATTTTGGAAGGCCGTCCACCATAGAACTTGAGTGCGCTGAAGAATTTCTAAGCATCATCGATGCTGACATGGTGAAGTTCTGCAAGAACGGATCCGATTCCCTCGATGGTGGAATAAAACTTGCCCGTGCATACACCGGTCGCGATAAGGTTGGAATGTGTGCCAGTCATCCTTTCTTTTCCGTTCACGACTGGTTTATCGGAACCACACCGATGGCCGGCGGAGTACCGGAGTGCATCAAAAAGCTGACGACAAAATTCTATTACAACGATTTGCCCAGTGCTGAAAAGATGTTCGCGGAAAACCCGGGGCAAATTGCCTGCGTGATCCTTGAAGCTCATAAGTACGATGATCCCGTAGATAACTTTTTGCACAAGCTTAAAGACCTTTGTCATAAGAACGGCGCACTCTTTATTCTGGACGAGATGATCACGGGCTTCAGGTGGCACATCGGTGGAGCGCAAAAGAAATTCAACATCGTTCCGGATCTTTCCACCTGGGGCAAAGCCATGGGCAATGGTTTTGCTATTTCGGCGCTATCGGGTAAACGAGAGATCATGGAACTCGGTGGATTAAATCACAATAAGGAACGGGTTTTTTTATTGTCGACCACTCATGGAGCCGAGACTCATGCGATGGCAGCGGCAATTGCAACGATAAAATTCTACAAGGAAAATAATGTCATCGAACGACTGTACGAGCAGGGAACAAAGTTGGAGCATGGAATAATGAAAGCATCGCGTGACCTCAGTCTGGAGGATAAGGTTATGGTACTTGGGCCACCCTGTTGTTCGGTATATACCTCGCGTGATCAGCACAATCAACCGTCACAACCTTTCCGCACGTTGTTCATGCAGGAGACTATGAAACGAGGACTTATCATGCCTTCAACAATCATCTCTTATTCGCACAGCGATGCCGATATTGCCGAAACAGTCGAGAAGATCCATGAAGCGTTAATAGTTTATAAGAAAGCTTTACAGGAAGGAATCGAAAAGTATCTCAAGGGACGCAGTGTTCAGCCAGTATGGCGGAAATACAATAATGAAGCGGCAGCCCATTAACACGTCTTCTCCTAACGCTTGAAAAGATTGTTACCGATTATCCGGTTAACAACCTGGTCTTTGAGATTCCTGCTGATTGGGATTCTTGAATCGCCAATGAGTATCTCATTTCCATCAATCGCTTTTATCGCTCCAATGGAAACAATATAGGATTTATGAACCTTTAAGAACTGATCCTTCGGAAGCTGATTCTCAAGGCTGCTCAAGGTCATGTACGTTATGAGTTTTCTTGTAGCAGTGTGAATTATCACATAGTTCTGCATAGATTCGACAAACCGCACTTCCTCATAATTCACTTTTTCAAGTTTGCTTTCACACTTCACAAAAAAATAGTCGCCATTCGGCTTGTGGTCAGCGGCAAGCTTCTTCATCTGAAAGACTTCGAAAGCCTTTTGCGCAGCTTTGAGAAACCTTTCGAAGGTGATGGGTTTCATAAGGTAATCCACGACATCAAGAGAATAGCCCTCGAGCGCATAGTCGGAATACGCTGTAGTGAAGATCACCAGCGGAGGATTTCGGAGGCTCTTCAAAAATTCGATGCCCGAAACTTTAGGCATGTGGATATCCAAAAAGATCAGGTCAATATTCTGCTCACTAAGATATCGCGATGCTTTAACAGGGTTTTCGCATTGAGCTACAAGTTGCAGGAATTCGATCTCGTTAACATATTCCTCCAACCCCTTGCGGGCCACAGGTTCATCATCAATAATAAGACAGGTTAGCTTCATGCCGTATACGTTAATTCAATTGTAACGTGAGTTCCACCTGAAAGCTTCCGGGAAGATCTTTCACCTCCAGGGTATGTCGGCCATTGTAGATCAGCTCAAGCCGACGCTGTACATTACGAAACCCTATACCCCCTTCGTCCTTGAGCTGTTTCTGATTGTCCTTGGTATTAAAAACCCTGAAATAAAAACGAGTTTCATCGCGCGACAAATAAATACCAATATCATTCCCCTTTGAGTAATGAGACACATGCTTAAATGCATTTTCAACGAAGGGAATCAGTAGCAATGGTGCAATGCTAAAGCCCCTGACGTCGTCGGACGACGAAAAAGTAATGGTGTAATTTTCGTCTTTGCGCACCCGTTGCAGTTCAACGTAATTTCTAAGGTAGTTCACCTCTTTTTCAACGGCGACCTCTTTGCCATTGCATTCGTACAATTGATAGCGCAACATGTCAGAGAATGCAGAAAGGGTGTCGCGTGCCGTTTGGTTGTGTTTGTCGATCTGGAAATAGATCGTGTTGATTGAATTGAATAAAAAATGCGGGTTTATCTGGGCTTTGAGATATTCCAGCTCGGTATTAAGCTTCTCAACTTCAATTTTGCGGATCAGCTCCCGTTGAGCAAACCATTCACGACTCAGCTGAAGCGCTACGCTGAAGGCAACATAAAAGAACGCAATAGAGATGTTATAGAAAGTATTGTAGAGAAAATTCCTGTATTCAGGCTGTTCAAGAATGTAGCCGTGAAGGTATACATCGTGAACATTTTTGAGCAATGCATATCCCAAAAGTGAGACTATCAACAACGCGACATAGAGGGCTACCTTTTGCTGTCGTGCAAAAATTGGTATCAGCACGATAAGGTTGAGATACACCAGGCATGCAAGCAATCCATTCCTGACGACGATCTCCAACAAGAATTGCTCAAACCCCGCAGTTGAAATTAACCCCAGGCGGGTGAACATATGGAACGCGACGGTGGCAGTCCAAAAGAGTACGTGATCGATCTTATACTTCCAGAAATTTACCACACCGAAAATTACGGCTTTTATTTGCAGCTCCCTATCGGACTGTAAGTATCTCGTCAAGAATACATGGTCCTTTATCACGTTTCTTTGCGTTATTCAGATCGCGGACGCAACTTAATTGAGGAGCGAGTCAACGTCGGCGTATGGTCGCATTTGAATGAAATTTATCAGCACAACTATGAAACGAGTATTGTTAATTATTATTCCCGTTTTCATTTGGATACACGGGTGTTCACAATCACGGCCGGAAGACCGGAAAGTAGGTGGCTCATGCGGGGATTGCAGTGCACTCTATGAATTCGGCACTAAAAAACTTTCGTGGACTGACACATTGCCCGACTTTGATGACAAAGGTCCAAAGATGGAAGTAAGCGGGACAATCTATCAGCGCGATGGAAAGACGCCCGCCGCGAATGTTATACTGTATGTGTATCATACCAACCAGGAGGGTATCTATCCTACTAAAGGTGATGAAACCGGTTGGGCTAAACGCCACGGCTATATCCGCGGATGGATCAGGACTGATAAAACCGGTAAATACAAATTCTACACCCTACGACCCGGCGCATATCCCGGGAGAGAAAATCCCGAACATATTCATGCGACAGTTAAGGAACCAGGTATCAGCGAGTACTGGATTGATGAGTATCTATTCGAGGATGATCCGATCCTGACTCAAGAGGAGCGGAACGCGCAAAAGAAACGCGGGGGTAATGGAGTATTGAAATTGACAAAGGATTCAAAGGGTACGCTTATCGCTCATAGGGATATCATCCTCGGCCAAAATATTCCTGGATATTAGATTCGGGTTTCAAATGAATCCCTAACGTACCTCAAAAGGTTTTGAATAGAACTCCTTGCGCTCCTCGTTGATACGGAAGCTGTACTCAAATCGGTAGATGCCCATGGTAAAATACTGCGATGAAATCGTGTCGCGTGTAACTTCTTTTTGAAGGATTGACCTGCAGCAATAACTACTTAGCCCATTGCATATCGGAGCATATACCGGTTCCCATTTTGTGCCAGCCAGCTGTTGGATCATATAGGGTGCGTTTCTGACACCACTACACACATAATATGAGAGTTCCTCACCTGTTATATTGTCGACGGTCACGATGACATCTTCCTGAGACAGGTACGAAGTCTTGTCGGTGATCACAATGGAGTCCGCCACACTACCCACAGGGCTATCTTCACAACTCAAAAGAACACTCAAGGCAAACAGAAGAGCAAATTTCACTGACGCGTTCATATCTAATTGACACTTAAATCTTCCGTTCGGTTGGAACCACTGGAACCTCTATTGTTTCCTCTCGACGGGAGAACATGGGTACTCTTGTACCGCACCTGCGTTCATTGATCACAAATCGAATATATCACCGGTATTTCCCAATCTAAGCTGCTGACGAGTTCGATGGAATTTGAACAATGAAAGTTGTTTCGCCTTCCTTCGTTTCGACCGTTATATCACCGCCGTGTGCTCTTACGATATCATAGCTTAAGCTCAGTCCCAGGCCGGTACCCTGTCCGGTTGGCTTTGTGGAAAAGAACGGCTGAAATATTTTTTTTATGATCGCTTCTGTAATTCCGCCGCCATTGTCCGTGACTTTAATCTCAACTTTCGAATCAATCTTTTTTGTACTAACTATCACTAACGGTTCGTACGTGTCTCTCTCTTGTTTTTTTCTTTCGTTAACTGCGTAAAACGCATTATTAACAAGGTTCAGGATAACCCTGCCGATCTCCTGCGGCACGACGTCCAACTTTGGTGATGTGGGATCGAACCGGGTTTCGTACGTCGCGTTGAATGACTTATCCTTTGCCCTGAATCCATGATAGGCAAGTCGCAGGTATTCTTCGCAGAGGGTGTTCAACTCCGTGAGCTCTTTCAAACCTGAGCTGGTTCGCGAGTGTAACAACATGTTCTTTACTATGCTATCCGCCCTCCTGCCATGGTGATTGATCTTCTCCTGATTATCTGTTACTGTTTTAGCCAACGCCTTTGCATCGCTATAGTTGCCACGCTCAATTTCTTCGGTCATTTCGGCAAGCAGCTCTTTATTTACGTCCGAAAAATTGTTCACAAAGTTTAAAGGGTTCTGTATTTCATGTGCGATGCCGGCTGTGAGTTCTCCCAGCGAAGCCATCTTTTCGGATTGAATAAGCTGAGCCTGTGCCGACTTCAAATCTCCCAGGGTTTTCTGAAGTACATCATTAGATCGCTGTTTTATCTTGTTATTGCGATAGAGCAAAACAGCTATCAACAGAATGACGACCAATCCACCCAGTAGAAAATACTTCTGAAGACGATCTTTGAATTCCGCTTCTGCATTCGCTATTTCCTGCCGTTGTAATTGTGCGTCGAAATCTATATTCTGAAATTCCTGTGCCTGCTTAGCGTTGAACAAGCTGTCGCTTAATTTTATTATTAATCCCTGATACTTTACAACGCTATCGCTCTTTGCTGAACTGGAGTAGTAACGATTCAATGCCGTATAAGTACGTAACAATAACTCAGGTGAATCCATATCGCGCGCTGTTATCCGGAACGCGTCTTCGATTGACAAAAGTGCAGAATCTCTTTTACCTTGATCCATGTAATAATTGGCCAACAACAGATTGGCGGCAATCAACCCCCTGTAGTAGTCCTTTTCCGCACTTGCGCGCAAACTCTGTTTGTAATAACTCACGGCAGCAGACGCATTCCCCATGGCGGCATAGGTGCGACCCTTATTCAGCAAGGCGCTTCCCAAGTACCTGGTGTAACCCGATTTTATCATTTTGTCATAGGCAATGTTGATACTTATTAACGCGGAATCCGTCTGACCTAAGTTAAGATAAACACGGTTGAAAGTAAGCTCAACAATACTCTGCATGGGGACATTACCTGACTCTGTCGCGTTCCGTCTTGCATGTAAGTGATACTGCCGGGCCTTTTCATAATTGTTGGCATTCGCATACAAGACGCCTAAATGCTGATACACAAAGGCAATCTCGCTCAGACGCTGTAAATGAGGTGGTGCTTCGCGATAAAAGAGCCTGTCATCCCCTTCGAATTTGCCCACTAAAACATTTTGTTCCGCTTTGCGATCCTCCAACACAGCAATTGATGACAAGAGTAATTTTAGAGCGCTTGGATAATTTCCCCTATTCAAGATTGAGTAGCCCTGTTCCCCCAGGGCACCTCCCTCATCAATTTTTAAATTCAGTTGTCGCGCCAAATTAGCCGCAAGCACCGAATAGCGGTACGAACTATCGGGATTCATTTCAGCATAAAGCCGGGTAATGGTTCTTAACCTGAGTAACTTGTCCCTGTCATTTTGGATCACGCTGATTTCCCGCACCAGGCTGTCGATCCCGGATATCTGAGCCTCACAAAAGTTGTACAAAAGAAAATACAGGGCAAAGATTAAGAATCTTTTCATTGGATTTATAGAAGCGCTTTCAAATGGGAATATCATCAACAGGCTGAAATAAGCGGTGGCAAGATACAACAGCGATTTATCAGCCCGTTACAAAAATCGCGTTCCAACACCACGGACTGGATAGGCTAAAAATACAAATTTTTAATAATCGTGGAGTTTTTCCTTTAGGGTTCTTAAAAATTAGGTTTCAGAAAAAGTAGTGTCTGAGGGTCAGGGCAATTGACTCTTGATGAATGCCCTCTACTTCCTGCGAATGATATTTAGCCCAGATATTTTACTTCCCACTCAAAAAATCAACTTAGTTGAATATTGTTATACCCCATCCACCGTTTGAGCACACCAGTAAACCTTCTGAGATGATCTTCATTGAGAAATATATTGGACCATGTATCAAAACGATCACACTGTACGCCAAGGTAGAAAAGGAAAACACAGAGCCCTGCCACAGGTAGTATTCTCTTCTCCTCATCGCTAATCTGTTGGATCGACTCGTATCCGCTTAGGAACGCCTCCGCTTTGTGCTTGAACTCCGATTCATCCAGGTTGGTATTATAAAGTTGAAGGAGGAAATAAGCAATATCCAGACATAGCCAGCCATTGCCACAAAAATCAAAATCGAAAAGCGTTATACCATCGTCGTTGTCGAAATGCATGTTATCAAACCAGATGTCCATATGGACTACGCCGGTCCTCAATGACTTCAAGTTCACTTTGTTAAACTCCACCGTAAGATATTCTTTCAACATCATCACGAATTTCATTTCGTCGATATTGGGAGAAAAAATGGCTTGAGTTCGTCTCAGAGAATCCTCCACCAACGTTTTTAGATCATAGGTAATCCGGCTTACCTGAAAATTTTCCGTGAGCTTATGAATCATTGCCATAGTCACTCCGATGGCATGACTCGCTTGCGCATTGAATTTCGGAACCTTTCTTCCCTCGGCATAAGATAACAATGTAGCGTAACGAAGTCCTTCAAGGGCATTGATCTCCAGGATAAATTCTCCATTGCGATCTGGAATAGGATACGAAACTGGGATGCCGTTGTTTTGAAGATATCTCAATAACCTCAACTCCTCCGATACCTCCAGTTTAGTTCGCCAGTTAAAAGTGTAGATGCGTAGGACATATTTATCACCACCGTCTGTCACGAGGTATAGATGATTCATCCCGGTTCGAAAGAGCTTGCACGATGTTTGAATGTCGAGGTTGTATCGTTCCTGAAGCAGTTTGGCCAAATGCACGGCGGACAGCGTGGTTTCTGTCGCGGGGAAGGAGAAGGTCATGTAGAGCTATCGTTGAGTTAGAGACAAAAATAATGAATTGAAGAGAAGTTGAGAAGGTGGGAAGATGAGAAGATGAGAATGGGAGAAGATGAGAAGATGAGAAGATGAGAATGGGAGAAGATGAGAATGGGGGTAGGAAATCCGAGCCTTGACGAATCCTGAAGGGATTCAATCTTAATAGCCCCGGATGAAATCCGGGGTTGATATGAATATGTTTACCGGAACCCCGAAGGGGTTGAACTGGAAGTCAGAAGATACTGAATAGGGCTTGACTATAGCTCCGGCTATTCCAGGTCGAGTCGGTAGTCATGGTCGAAAATGCCAAGGTCTTATGCCTTAGCTCTATCTTGATCGTTTCAATTACTGCTTTTCCATTTGGAAATACTCCTTCAGGTACTCAAAAAGTATTTAGTTTTGACTCGAATCCAATTGATTTTGCGCAAAAGAGGAAGTGGTTAAGGCAGTGACCAAAAAAGGGATCAAAACGTTCATATGCAGATGGTGACTAAAAAACTTAAGTAAATCTATTTGCTGTTTAGCAAACCATCAACAGAACGTTTCACCTTCTCAAACCGAAAGCTTTCCACAACGTTGTCCATAAGCCTTTCTATATCCTTGAGATTCAAATTACCTATACTTCCTTCATGCGTGTGGTTCACGCTTGTTGCAGGATTATATTTTCCGCTTTCAATATCCAATCCAACTTTCTTATAAGCATCACGGAACGGTACCCCAGACAGAACCAGCTTGTTCACTTCTTCAACGCTGAACAGGAACTTGTATTTTTCATCATTAAGGATATTCTCTTTCACCGAAATATTCGAAAGCATAAGGTGAGTCATTTTCAAACAATCCTTCAAATGTTGAATGGCAGGAAATAACATCTCCTTCAGCAACTGCATGTCGCGATGATAGCCCGAAGGAAGATTGGTTGTAGCCAGAGCGATGTCATTCGGCAACGCCTGAAGCTGATTGCAACGCGCTCTGATCAGCTCAAATACATCGGGGTTCTTCTTATGGGGCATGATACTTGAACCGGTGGTCAGCTCATCGGGGAAGCTGATAAATCCAAAGTTCTGATTCAGGAACAGGCAGGCATCCATCGACAGCCTGGCCAACGTAGCGGCTATGTTCGCCAATGCGCTGGCTACTATCCTTTCAGTCTTCCCCCTGCCCATCTGAGCGTAAACGACGTTATAGTTAAGATCTTCAAATCCCAATAATTCCGTTGTCATCTTGCGGTTAAGGGGAAACGAGGAGCCATAACCCGCCGCCGAACCTAACGGATTTTTGTTTACTACTCTGAACGCAGCCTGCAGCGTGATCATGTCATCTACAAGGCTTTCCGCATAGGCTCCAAACCACAGCCCGAACGATGAGGGCATCGCCAGTTGAAAGTGAGTGTAGCCCGGTAGCAGATACCCTTTGTGCTTTTCGCTTTGATCCAGCAGCAGAGCGAACAGCGCTCTTGTTTCGTCCACGATAGCTTTTATCTCTTCACGCAAGAAAAGTTTAATATCCACCAGCACCTGGTCGTTCCGCGAGCGACCGCTATGGATCTTTTTACCAACGTCTCCGTATTTTTTCGTTAACTCCAGCTCTACCTGCGAGTGAATATCCTCTACGCCTTCCTCAATCTTAAACGTACCGGCGACAATTGCATGGTGAATTTCCTTTAATCCCGCCGTCAGCGTAGTTAATTCCTGACTGGTCAAGAGGCCGATGGACTGAAGCATGGTGATATGCGCCAGGGATCCCAGCACGTCAGCTTTCGCAAGAAATAGATCCATATCCTGGTCCTTCCCAACGGTGAATCTTTCAACCTCCTGAAGAGACGCTTTATCTTTTTGCCATAACTTCATGATCGCAGCATTTAGTTTGAGCCGCCGAGGGCGCGTATAATCTCGCTGGTGGTCTTTATCGACGCGTACTCCCCCGCCAAATTAGATAATGAAATCTGATGCACCAACCCCGAATCATATATACTTCCATCGATCCCACATTTGTTAAAACAAGCGACGGTACCGGAGACCACTCGCACAAGGGTCAAGACCGGAGCGGATAACCTGCTCATTGAAGAATAATATTGTCGAGGAGTTTGATATAAGTTTCTATTCCCTTTTCAATTTCGTCGACGAAAATATATTCATCCGCGGAATGCGACCGGGCAGAATCTCCGGGACCAATTTTCACGGAAGGCACGGGAATCAAAGCCTGATCGGACGTGGTCGGCGAGCCGTATAACTTCAACTTCATTTTCCTGGCGGACTGCACCAACGGATGGTCCATCGCTATACCTGAAGACCTCATACGCAAAGATCTGGGCTTTACTTCAGACGATACATGAGACTGTATCACGGCCAACGCCTCCTCCAGGGTATAAGCATCTGTTACTCTGACATCGACCGTGAACTTGCATTCTGCTGGAACAACATTGTGCTGTGTCCCGGCATTTATGATCGTGACAGACATCTTCATTTCGCCCAGCGTGTCCGAGACCTTTGGGAATCTGAAGGTCCTGAACCATTCAATGTCCTTCATCGCGAGATAGATGGCATTGATCCCTTCTTCCCGGGCGGCATGACCTGGTTTTCCTTTTGTTATACAATCCAGTACCATTAAACCTTTCTCGGCAGTGGCCATCTCACATAAGGTTGGTTCGCCAACAACAGCAAAATCGATGGGTTGCAATGCGGGCCAGATGCTTTCAATACCACCGGTCCCGGATATTTCCTCTTCGGCAGACGCGGCCAGGACGAGGTTGTACGCCAGATCTTTACGATCATAATAATGCAGAAAGGCAGCGATCAACGCAACGAGTGGTCCACCCGCATCATTGCTCCCGAGACCATAGAGTTTGCTTTCCTTAATTTCCGCACTGAACGGATCCCTGGTGTAGCCTGCGTTCGGCCGGACAGTATCGTGATGTGAATTGAGTAAGATCGTTGGTTTGGCCGCATCAAAATGTTTATTCCTTGCCCAAACGTTATTGCCAATGCGGTTGGTCTCCACTGAATGTTTTTTAAAAAAAACTTCAATGGCATTCGCTGTCCCGCTCTCCTCTTTGCTGAATGATGGTGTGGCAATAAGGGTCTGAAGAAGGGTTAATGCATTTTGAAAGAGTTTCTTGTGCATATTACGTGTGCGTACCGCTAGTCTCGTTGCGTAGTGAATTATAACGTTATGAGGGTTCCCTCTGTCTCCCTACCGGTATTTCTTGTAAGGTCTCCAGCCTCACCGATCAACACTTCTTTGACGCCGGCGTGAATCGCAGCGTAAGCGTTTTCCAATTTTGGAAGTATTCCGTCGGCAAAAACTTTTTTCGGGAGGAGCTCTTCGTACATACTTTTCGGAAGATGGTGAATTACTGAATCATGCCGGTTAACATCCATAAGAACTCCCTTCTTTTCAAAACAGAAAATGAGTCGAACGTCGAAGTGTTTGCTCAGCGACACAGCGAGAACGGAAGCTATGGTGTCAGCATTCGTGTTAAGCATTTTTCCGTCTGCGTGTGTTAGTGGCGCGAACACCGGAATTGTATTTTGCTTCAGTAAAAAATAGAGCAACGCCGTATTGACTCCTTCCGGCGTTATGTCGCCCACAAAACCGTAATCAATATCCTTAACCGGTCTTTTCGAAGCCTTGATCATGTTACCGTCGGCGCCTGTTACTCCCAATGCATTGCAACCCAGCTGCTGAAGTTTCGCGACGATCTGCTTGTTCACCAATCCTCCGTAAACCATTGTGACAAGGTCGAGCGTCGCTCCATCCGTGATGCGCCGTCCATTAACATAGTTTGACTCAATGCCTAGCTGGTTGCCGATATTCGTTGCGATCTTTCCACCTCCGTGAATAAGGATCTTGGGTTCTTTGATGGCGGCAAAGTCTCTAAGGAAACCTTCAAGAGCTGCCGCATTGTCCAACACATTGCCTCCGATTTTTATGATAAAGAGCTTGTTCATAATAACACCTGTACCGCTCAATTTACTTTTTATTTCCAAGAATTTCACTCAGCACGACCTGAGCGGCCCACACCCGGTTTGAAGCCTGTTGGGTCACGATACTATTCGAACTATCCAATACTTCGTCGCTCAACTCTACATTCCTTCTCACGGGCAAACAATGCATCACCCGCGCGTTATTCGTCAGGCTTAGCTTATTATTTGTCAACATCCAGTCCGGATCATTGCAATAGATCCGGCCATAGTCACCATAAGTGCTCCAGTT
>DASVBA010000631.1:0-3102 GCA_036376095.1 Chryseolinea sp. | reverse complement strand
CACTGGCCAGCCAAAGTAAAAGCGGGGAAAAGTGATCACATCTCGGCTTTTTGGGATTTTATGCCCACATTCTCCGAGATTATCGGTGCCGCACAAGTTGGCGGCGATGGGATCTCGTTTCTTCCAATATTGCTGGGGTCTCCGAACAGTCAGCAAAAGCACAACTACCTTTATTGGGAATTTCATGAACAGAACGGCAAGCAGGCCGTGCGGAAAGGAAGGTGGAAGGCAGTGAAACTGAATGCTGATTCCGAAGAGCCTGTGATGGAACTGTATGACCTCGAAAATGATCCATCGGAGGAAAATAACCTCGCGCCTGCATATCCGGATTCCGTCAATATGCTGCGGTCTCTGATGGAAAGGGCACATTCGCCGAATCCGGCGTTTCCATTTCCTTCGCGAAAAAACTGATGGAATTTCTTCATCGCTGCTGACATAGGGCTGTCAGCCAGTCAACGTTAATTGTGTTTTCAAAACAACTATAACTCTTAATACAATGAGTCTATTCATAAAAAACAGCATCACAATTGAAGCACCTGCATCAAAGGTGTGGAATGCCCTTGTAAATCCTGAACAAACAAAAAAGTACATGTTTGGCTGCGAGGCGATATCCGATTGGCGGGTTGGCAGCCCGTTGTTATGGAAGGGTCAGTACGAAGGAAAAGAAATGGTGTTCGTAAAAGGCATTGTAGTGGATATAATACCAGAACGATTGCTTGCCTATACCGTTTTTGATCCGAGTTCAACGATCGAAGACGTTCCTGAAAACTACTTGACCGTTACGTACGAACTTAAATCTACAAATGGAAGTACTGCCTTTACCGTCACGCAGGGTGACTATGCTGCCGTCGCGGATGGTGAACGAAGATTTAAAGAATCTTCGAACAATGGTGAAGGCTGGAATCCCATACTAGTTCAGATAAAAAATCTCGTTGAATCAGAATAAACACCGGCACCAAAACACCGCACCCCAAAAACGAGTCCCGGTAGGGACGCAATACCGGTATCCCACGTTGAATCAGCAGAACCAAAAATCCCGTAGGGATGACACAAACGATGCTACAGAAATCAATGAACACGCACGGAAAAATTATACACACCCTGCCATCATTTATTTTCTACCAGAGAAAACAAATCTATGTGTTAGTCAAGTGCATGGAGGGTAACCCAATAACGGAACGCAACCAGCGCCTTGTCGAGCTTTGAAAGCCTGGTTATGTCTTTCTTGCTATACCTTGGAAGAATCAGCTTGTTAAGCTTCGCCAGTAGTTTGAAAAAGCTCTTCTTCATTGCAAGGCCTCTTTATTTTGATCGTTCAAAGACATCTTCCCATGTGAACTTTTTGCCATCGGTTCCGGTCATGACACCATTCACGTAAAGCTTATCATTTTTCACTTGTTCAGACATCTCTACAGTTGATAAATCCCTGAGGGCGAGAGTCCCGGACCGATAAAGCAAGGTTGGATAGGTCTTCCCTTCCTTCATCGTATAGGTTCCGCCCATCACATGTTCAAATTTTTTGTCCCGATGACTTATCCGCATCCAATGAGTTGGAGTGATAATGTGAAAACGAGTCGTCGTTGCGTTAGTATGAGATTCTTTCGAGCCATCGAAGTTTGTATATGACGATGAGAGCTGGGACCAAGCCCCGATCGCAGGATTTTGAGGGTAGGCATTTGGCGTTTTGACCCGCCTGAATACCAGCGCCTCAAGAATAACTTTTTTTCCGTCCGGTCGAATAAGGGTCCCTGACTGGGTGAACTTATCTCCTTCGACTTTCCAGGTGAAATCCGTTTTTACATTGTCGAAAATCTGGACGGAAGCCTGCTGAGGATATTCAATGTATTTGTTCCCGTCGATCTTGATCGTCCCAGCATAACTGCGGTTGAACGAGAGCGAATCTTTTTGAACATCATGGGCAATGAGCATGTAATGTGTGGAGGTTATAATTTTTACTTCGCGCACAGATGTGGTATCGAAGGAAAACTTTTCGCCATTGGCACCGATACCTTTTATAGACACCATTTCCCAGGTGCCTATCAAAGGGTGTTGGGCTAATGAACTAACGCTGAACAAGAGCACCGCGGCTAAAATCGATAAAGGTGACTTCATAGGGATGAGGAAGAAGGTTCGGGGCCGTTTATACCTTTCGTCTCCCTGAAACGGGCGTTCGCAACAAAACGTTGCATTCTGTTCTTCATAGGGGTCGGTTTAGGGGATAATTAGACAAATTAGCCCAATTTTCGGTCGAATGAAAATGGTGAATTGAAGTCCGCCCGGCACGGGAATGCAGTCTATTGACCCTAGCGTAGCCTCGTCAAACGATCCGTTGACGATACAAATGGATAAGTATTCAAGATTGAAATCGATGACTGTCAACTGCGCAAGGGTGGGTGGTGAGGAGCTGTTTGCTGGCTCTTCGGGACGTTCGACAATGAAATCAACTGAGGTCCTGGAAATATGGGATGACGTCTTTTGTCTTCGGAAAGGGGATCGATAGTGCTTTACGTCTTGCAAGGAAAAACTCGCCCTTTTACTAGAATTAGACAAACCACGAAATATTTTCCATTCCGAGGCTGACCCACTAAGATAGTCAGGAACGAAAATATGGAGTTCAATCCAACGAATGACCTACCTGTCTGGACAAGCGGTGCTGCTCTGAAAAGGCGGGCACGCCCTTATCAATCGAAACGCGTGGGCACAGAATCAAAAAAGACATCAGAATTGTCGGAAATGGGACTTATTAATGGGCACGACTTTTGGCTATATCAAGTAAAAATGAGAACGTTAAGCAGACCAAAATTCAAGGTTATGAAAAGACTAAGCTGGATATTCCTATTGGTATGCATTACCGCTGCTGCAGGCGCTCCGGGTCTGGAAGTAAAATCTCATAAGATTACCTTCAAGATAAAGAACGCCGGCATTACCGTCGACGGGTCGTTTTCAGATTTGCAAGCCGATATAAGATTCAATCCAAAGGACCTCAATAAGAGTGTGCTTAAGGCATCACTGGGGGTCGCTTCTATAAATACTGGAATTAAAAAGCGGGACAAAGATTTACAAATGCGAAAATATTTTGATGCGGAGAAATATCCCCGGATC
>DASVBA010000621.1:0-2411 GCA_036376095.1 Chryseolinea sp. | reverse complement strand
CACGACAAAACACATGATACTTGCGAATTTAATTGGCAATACCCCTCTGGTAGAGCTTCAGCATATCCCCCAAAAAAAGAGTGTAACGATCTTTGGTAAGATGGAAGGCAACAATCCAGGCGGTAGTGTTAAAGACCGGGCGGCTTTTGGGATGATAACGGGAGCGCTGGAGCGTGGTGCTATTAAGAAAGGTGATCGATTGGTCGAGGCAACAAGCGGAAATACAGGTATTGCGCTGGCTATGATAGCGCGAATAATGGGTCTGGAAATGACATTGATCATGCCTGACAACTCCACAAGGGAACGGGTACTCGCCATGGAAGCGTATGGCGCTAAGGTTATCCTGACACCTTCAGCCCGAACGATTGAGTACTCGCGTGAGCTGGCTGAGGAGATGTCACGCAAGGAAGGTTACTACATGCTCGATCAGTTTGCCAACGAAGACAATTACCTAATGCATTACAGGACAACGGGGCCCGAGATTTGGCGCGATACAAATGGTAAAGTAACTCACTTTGTGTCGGCCATGGGGACGACTGGAACAATCATGGGTGTCTCTCGCTATCTGAAAGAACAAAATCCGTCTATCCAAATAATTGGTACTCAACCTACAGACGGTTCATGTATTCCTGGTATTCGCCGTTGGTCTCCAGAGTTCCTCCCAAAGATCTTTGATCCAAGTCGCGTCGACAGGGTAATTGACGTGGCCGAAGCGGATGCGCGAATCTACACGAAGCGGCTTGCAAAAGAGGAAGGCGTGCTTGCAGGAATGAGCAGCGGCGGCGCTTTAAGCGCCGCGATACGTATAGCTGATGAAATTGAGTCCGGGGTCATCGTGTTTATCGTCTGCGACCGGGGCGATCGTTATTTAAGTTCCGACCTTTTCGGACAATTAGTTTGAGTATTTCTTGAATGCCGGTGAATCGATAATTTCGCTTTTTCGATACGATGGTCACCCTGCAACGCAGTAACTACTTAAATCTTGATTTTCAAAAGTTTTGCGAAGAGCTGAATAGAGAATTTTGGGTTAGGTATCCCGACTCCCAGCATCATTTCGAACCATATAATATCGTGGACGAATCAGCACGCGTCATTGTAGCTTATGATGACGATGTTGCCATCGCGTGTGGATGCTTCAGATCCACGAAGGAAAAAGGTACGATAGAGATCAAACGCATGTATGTTCGACCGGATCGGCGTGGCGCTGGTATTGCAAGTAAAATCTTATCAGAATTGGAAGCCTGGGCAGGTGAGGAGGGCTATGCACAGTCAATCCTTGAAACGGGAATAAAACAACCTGAAGCGGTAGCACTGTACTCACGGGCCGGGTACATTCCCATCCCGAACTATCCGCCCTACGTCGGTGTGATGGAAAGTATCTGTATGCAAAAGACACTGCCTGTCTCCCAACGTGGTAGCCGTTAACATAAAAGCGTCTGCCATTCCCGTTGTATTTGGTAAATTCGTTTATACCCGTCTCAAATGAAAAAGATTAACACCTTGTATTTGTTGTTCTTATTAGCATTGCTGCAATTCAATGTGTACGCCCAGGGTCCGCAACGCTTTAAGGATGAGGTCGCGGAACTCACTGCGAACGACGGGGCTTTGAAAAATGAAAATGTTATTCTTTTTACAGGAAGTTCAAGCATCAGGATGTGGAAAAGCCTTCAAGATGATTTCCCTAAATACAATATTGTCAACAGGGGTTTTGGAGGATCTCAGACTTCCGATCTTTTATACTATTTCGACAACCTGATATTGCCTTATAAGGCGAAAAAGATCTTTATCTATGAAGGTGACAACGATCTGAGCACTGGCAAATCTCCGGAGCAGATTCTGTCGACAATGGATAGTGTCATTACTTTGATTCGTCAAAAGGTCTCTGCAGACGTTCCTGTCTATTTGATATCGCCGAAGCCTAGTATTTCCAGGTGGCATATAAAGGACAAGTACATAGAATTTAACAAGCTCTTAAGGGAATTAGCGTCATCGAAAAAGGAGGTCCACTTCGTTGACGTTTGGACACCTGCGCTCGACGCGGACGGCAACGTCATGAAAGATATATTTCTCGAAGATGGTCTCCACATGAACCGGAAGGGATACGAGATCTGGGTAGCGGTTATTAGAAGTTACCTTCACTAAACGGCGAATGTGGTGAACAGTCAATAGTTGGGTGTTTGTTTTGTTTTGTTGATTGTTTTTGAAAGGCAACTCCCATCGACGAGAACACTTACGAAACAACACACAAGTATTTTGCCGCCTGCTGTTTATTTGTGGTCACCGTTCCCCGATTGGAGAAATTTTTTCCACTTCTTTTTCCCGGAAGTGACTGTTAATCAGAAGTTAAGCAAGTGTTTTCTCATGGGCCGATTCTTGGAGTTAATTACTCCAGGAACAACAATTTGCGACAT
>DASVBA010000398.1:0-2895 GCA_036376095.1 Chryseolinea sp. | reverse complement strand
ACGAGCCGTGATTGAAAATTGCATCCGCAACTTATGAAAAACGTAAAGCTGATGACATGATGGTTCTTAGGAGGGAGGATGATTTATAACATAAGTAGTGAGTAGTAAGTAGTAAGTAGTAAGTAGTAAGTAGTAAGTAGTTAGTTGCGAAGGACACACCCACACCCGCACTCACACCCCACAACTCATAACCCATAACTCATAACTCATACCCATTTCATTTTGTGCTGCAAAAAGCCTGGGGCGTATGTTCTTTCTCCCATAACTCCAGGAATGACAAGGCTTCTTCATCGGAGAGGTTTTTGAAATTTTCATATCCCTGGGATACAGCGCTAAAGAATGGCGGTGACTCAAGGATGACAACTTCATCCACCATAGCTTGCAGAATTCGGCGTATGCCTTCATCGGCGACAGGGGCAGCAACAATAATCTTTGCGGGCATCCTCCGCTTACAGAGATCAATCGTTGCAATGAGTGTTGCTCCTGTTGCAATACCGTCGTCAACAATGACAACGATCCTATCTTTAATTTCAGGTATGGGCTTGCCGCGCCTGAGTTTTTTTATCCTTCGTTTTATTTCTTCCCTTTGTTGCCGGAGCACTTCGTTCATTTCTTCTTTAGAGAGATCGAACGTTGCAGTGTCTGAAATATAAACACTTCCATCTTCGGCTACCGCGCCAAAGGCGGCTTCGGGGTTGGTTGGATAGCCCAATTTTCGTGTGATCACTACAGAGAGTTCCGCATTGAGGTGCTTTGCAACATAATACGCGGTTTCAACACCGCCGCGCGGAATTCCAAGAACAAGCACATTCATATTTCGGAATTTCTCCAGCGCTTGTCCTAGTCTTTTGCCGGCGTCCTTTCGATCTTCAAACATAAGACTCACATTTTAGGTGTCTTAATAATGGTACTATCAAAGGGATTGAATTGCTTGGTCCCTACAGTTACTTCATGGTTGATCATTAATACCGCAGAATCATCGCTACGTGCTCATATTCTTTGAGCTGGCCATTTTCAACGATTACGACATTCCCGCCTTTTTCCTTCACCACTGAGATAACCTCGTCAGCGGCGTCCATAATAGCTTCATACTTTCCGGGTGGGCGTGTCAAGTAAAGGTGTGAATCATTCAGAGGGTCGCAGTAGCCTGTAACCTGGTAATCTTTTTCAAGAAGGAGCGTAAGACCCTTTCCTTCTTTCGCTGCTTTCCAGACGTTCCTCATCCCATCAACGGCCAATTGTTTTCCAAAATTCTCCTGTAACCGTAACAACAGTTCGTCTTGGGACGTTTTGATCATCTTTTTGATTTGTTCCCATGCTGACTCCGCGAGAGGGTGAACGGCGTCGACATCGTAATTGCCGGCAATCTTGCCCGCGATCTTTTTAACGTGATGGCTTAAATGTGAAAAGTTCGCAAGTTCTTCGCCTACGCCTGCAACAAACAGTGGTGTATCATCTTTCATGTATTTTTTCAAGGTATCGTCTGCCTGCTTAAGGAATGACTTCTGTCTTGTTTCCTGCAAAATGGATTTATCACGTTCAAAATCTTTGAGAGCGCCGGAGGAACTCCCGATGCTGGGCATCGCGTATTCGTATTCCTCCACATATTGTTTGGGAAAATCGTCATTTATTATCTCCTGCAAGTCATGACCACTTCCCTTGAATAAACGCACGCGCTTTTTACTTAGGGCGACCAAATAGTAGGGTTTCAGGAACTGGCTGAAATAAATCAAGTCCCTCACCTCAAAGTTTTTTCCCAGCATTACTTTTTCCTTTACAGGGAAAGGCAGGAGCTCAATTTTAAAGACGTTTGGCGAAATGAAAATTGCCAATCCTTCCTGAAATCGAATATACCCGATCCTGTCACGGATCGAATCAAGTGTGCCGTTCATAGCCACAATCTTCTCGTTTGGCCAGGTGCTGTTTGCCAATAATTGCCTGGCCCGAAGAACGGCTCGTTCGATTAATTGTGGATTCTCCATACGTTCTCTGGTCAATCGGGCCGTAGGGATAATCATTGAGATGCACGGATTTCCTTTTTCCGCCAGCATCATATCAATATCCGAGGTATTCATTGTGTGTTAATTATTATAATAGTGTACTGTTTTTCAATTTGAAAGCTTGCGAATGAGATTTAAGCCGCGGTCCAACCTCCATCAACAGCCAATGCATGGCCGGTTACAAACGAAGCTGAATCTGAACAAAGCCATACGATGGACTCGGCTACTTCTTCAGGTTGCCCCATGCGGCCGACAGGTTCCATTGCCTCGAATTGTTTTTCGACAGTTTTATCTTTGCCGGTTGTTCTGTCAACCATCGGTGTTTTGATTACGCCGGGACATACAGCATTAATCCGTATTCCCAGCTTTGCATATTCGAGCGCTGCTGTTTTTGTCAGCCCCACTATGCCGTGCTTGCTAACCACGTAAGCCGGAAGACCTGGAAAACCAACAAGTCCGGCAATCGATGCAATATTTACGATGGCACCTTTGCCTTGCTTTAACATATGTTGGAGCTCTTGTTTCATGCAAAACCAGACTCCTTTTAGATTAATGCTTATCGTTTTGTCCCAGTTCTCTTCGGTACATTCATGCGTCGGCGCTGTAGCGCCTTCGATGCCGGCATTATTTACGGCGAAGTCTATTCTTCCGAATGTCTCAATGGCCTTGTTCACCAGCGCTGTCACCTCTGTGTTCTTAGAAACATCACACTTGACAAAAATTGCAGCACCACCAGCATCGTTAATTTCTTTTAAGGTTGCTTGGTCTTCTACCCAGTCGGCGATGACGACCTTGGCACCACGCTTTGCGAATGCTATTGCCGTCGCTTTTCCAATACCGAATGATCCGCCGGTAACAATCGCAACTTTGTTTTCAAATATCTTTTCCATCACGT
>DASVBA010000591.1:0-3905 GCA_036376095.1 Chryseolinea sp. | reverse complement strand
ACCTCCGGCAGAACTCATGCTGGCCGTTAAGAAGAGAAACTACAGTGATACGGTTGTTGCCGTCCAATCAGGGCGAACTAAGCTTCTTAAAATTCCAATTAGCATAGACGACGAAAAAATCGAAACGATAGCAGACAGCGTAGCAGAGAAGATCAAGCGATTTTGGGAAACAAAAGTACTATCCCTCAACCCAGCCAATACCGAGAACATTACGGATACTATTTACCGGCACACACAAGTGTCGTTCTTCCCGTATGTGGGAACAAATCACAGGTTAAGTGGCAATGTGATCAATGATTACTCATTCAATATTTTCGGCGGCTATTCGAGAGGTGTGCGTAAACTTGAGATAGGCGGACTGTTCAACATCGATCGCGATGATGTAGAGGGGTTTCAATTCGCTGGAGGATTTAACGCTGTTGGAGGTAAAGTATCCGCTGTGCAGTTCGCAGGCCTGGCGAACTTGAATCTTGATTCGGTCAAGGGTGCACAGTTTGCAGGATTGATCAATATGAACTGGAATTCAAGCCAAAAATTCTCGGGGGCGGGTATTATCAATATTACTAACGGCAACTCTATGGGTAGCCAGTTGGCGGGACATGGTAATTTGACAATGGGCGATCAGCAAGGTCCGCATATTGCCGGCCTTTTTAATCTTGCCACGGCAAATGGAGGCCCAGTCCAGGTGGCAGGGATGATGAATTTTGCAGGCAGGAACTTTAAGGGTACGCAGGCAGGAGGTATTTTCAATTTTGTTGGGAACGAAATTCATGGAGCACAGATCGGTGGATTAATCAATGTGGCAGCAGCGCGGATCTCGGGCGTTCAGGTGTCGGGTCTTATCAATTATGCCACTAATGTCAATGGTGTGCAGATTGGGTTTTTGAATGTTGCCGACAGCGTCCATGGGGTGCCGCTGGGATTCTTGAGTTTCGTAGTAAAGGGATATCACAAGATCGAGCTGTCAGCAGACGAAATTTTCTACACAAACCTGGCCTTTCGCACAGGTGTTTCGCACTTCTATAACATTTTTACTGTCGGGGTCAAACCAGGTAGTTTTGAAGAAGATGAAACCTTCTGGACATTTGGTTATGGTATTGGAACGGCTCCACGTTTAACCAGGTGGCTAAACCTCAATGTTGATGTCACCACAAGTCAAATCGTTAAGGGTGATAACATCGACGCAATAAACCTCTTAAATAAAGTATTTGTTGGCGTTGAGTTCGAGCCTGCAAAAAAAATAGGATTGGCAGTAGGTATAACGTTAAACGGCCAGGTAACGGATGCAACATACGGCCAATATCCCGAACTGTTCACAGACTATACGCCCGATATCAGGTACGATCACACGTACTCGAACGATCTCAATCTAAAGATGTGGTGGGGAGGCAAAGTCGGTTTGCGTTTCCTTTGATGCTCCTGGAAGATAAATAGCCGGATACCGATCAGGCAGCCTTGGCCTCTGGCCGTTGTCCTAACCTTTTTAAAAGTCTGGTATGTCCAACAAGTGCCTGCGCAAAAGTATTGTAAGACTTGTAAGGAAGGTTGAATTCTTCCGCCGTTGATTTAACAATGCCCGAAATCTTTTTGTAATGCACGTGGCAGATATTGGGGAACAAGTGGTGTTCGACCTGAAGGTTAAGGCCGCCTACGTACCAGCTGAAAATCCGGCTATGCTGCGCAAAGTTGGTTGTAGTCCGTAGTTGATGTATGGCCCAGTTGTTTTCAAGTTTTCCATCAGGATCGGGATCCGGGTATTCGGTTCCGTCAATTACGTGGGCAGGCTGAAAAATAATCGCCAGAATAAAGCCGGAGATGAAATGCATCACGCAGAATCCAGCAAGTATCCAATACCAGGCGAATGGTAATATCAGCGCGGGAATGATAAGTGTATAGGTGAAGTAAATCACTTTTGAAATAATCAAGATAGTCCATTCGCTTCCGTAGCCGGATTTCATTTTTGCGACGAGGCCCTCTCTCTGGTAGCGGATGATGCGACCATAGTCTTTGAAGATCGCCCAGACAAAGGTAAGCAGGCCATACAATGGCCAGGCATAAATATGCTGATAACGATGGACAGGTTTCCAGGTCGAGTTCGGGCACATACGAAGCACTCCGCGTGGACTGATATCCTCGTCTGCGTCATGAATATTAGTGAATGTGTGATGCAATACATTATGCTGAACCTTCCACGTGAAAGCATTACCGCCAATCAGGTTCAGTGCATAGCCTATTGCCTGGTTTACCCACGCTTTGGATGAATATGAATTGTGATTTGCATCATGCATGATGGATAGTCCGATACCTGCAGTACCGAAGCCCATAAGCATGCAAAACATCAATAACACCCACGGATTTAGGAACGCGCCCGAGACGATACAGGCATACGGAATGAAATACAGGCTGAACATAAAAATGGTTTTCACAACCATCTCAGCGTTTGCATGGCGGCTTATTCCATTGGATTTAAAATATTCATTTACCCGCTTTGTCACAGTTGTAAAGAAATCGGGGTTGGAATTGGAAAATCTTAACGTTTGATGGAGCGCCATGATCTCGTAATTATTGCGGTACCTCGTGAAGGATGCAAAGCTAACGAAGATATTGTAAAAACGAATGTTAGGCGACCCACTATGTTGTCGCAATAATGGCGTGGACCTTACATATCTAGGGTTGATCGTGAATTTACTGAAGCTCCGCTAGAACTGTTTTTCCTCCACGGGTGACATCTCCGACCTTAACTACAATCTTGGCGTTTAGCGGAAGGAACACATCTACGCGCGATCCAAACTTGATAAAACCGAACTCATCACCTTGCGCCAGAGTTTGATTTTGTTGCACGTAACACTTTATTCTTCTTGCCAGCGCCCCGGCGATCTGGCGAAATAAGATCTCTACACCATTTTTCATTTTTACCACAACAGTTGTTCGTTCATTTTCTGTGCTTGACTTTGGATGCCACGCGACAAGATATTTTCCGGAATGGTAAGTAAAAAAACTGATCACGCCACCTACTGGCATCCGATTTACATGAACGTTGATGGGAGACATGAATATTGATATCTGTTTCCGTCTTCCTTTCAGATACTCAGGCTCATCGGTTTCCTCGATCGTTACGACTTTTCCATCTGCTGGCGCAAGAACATGCTTGTCATTTTTTTCAATGGCGAGTGTGGGAGACCTGAAGAACTGCAGAACTATGAGATATAAAATAATGCTTACTATGATTACACCATTGAGAAGTATTGCATTGCCCGGAAAAAGATAGGAGACACCCCAGTTAAGCGCAAAGAAAATAAGGAGCAATACAAATAATAAGGTACGGCCTTCGCGATGTATCGTCATTACAGTATATAATTGGTTAGAAAATAATGAGCAGACCAAATTGATCTGCTCGCAAAGTTAGGGTAAATAACGAATTGAAATTAATATCCTCCGCGGAACTTATACGTCTTTGCAACTTTATCAATAGCCACCATATAGGCAGCAATACGCATCGGAACATTATACTCCTGGGCCGTCTTAAAAACATTTGTGAAAGCATCCTTCATGATCCGGTCAGAGCGACGGTTCACACGATCTGCGGTCCACTTATAGCCAAGGCGATTTTGAACCCATTCAAAATATGACACGGTCACCCCGCCGGCATTAGCCAGTATATCAGGCACAACCACAATACCTTTTTCGTTTATTATGTTATCTGCTTTTGAGGAAGTAGGACCGTTCGCACCTTCAACGATAAGTTTCGCTTTGATATTTGAGGCATTTGAGCTCGTAATAACATCTTCTGTTGCAGCCGGAACCAGCAAGTCTACGGGTAAAGTAAGGAGTTCATCCGCATTAATCTTTTCTGCGCCGTCGAATCCTTCGAGCGAACCTTTTTTGTGATCGCGGTATTGAATGGC
>DASVBA010000587.1:0-5437 GCA_036376095.1 Chryseolinea sp. | reverse complement strand
TATTTACGAGCGCTGCAATTGTTGTGCTGTTTTTATTCTTCTCGTGCGACGACGATAACCGTTCGGAACTTCGTAAGCTGCCACCGGTCACGAATGTCGGGGCCAATACATGCGGTTGTCTAGTCAACGGTAAAGCTTGGGTGTCCAGCCTTCCAAATCCGGATACTGTATGATTTCAGTCGATCGGTGGATTTACCCAATGGTCCGCGGTTCCATTTCAAGCAAAAGACACACTTACCATTGTCAGCCGGCTTTGGCCGGATCCACGAGTGATTGGAGCCGAACACGACGTAATTAAAAATTCTGGATGGGCTCATCTGACGACTTCAATGTATGGCACTTACAATTCAGGTTATTCTCCTCAAAATGTGGTATCAATAACTTTTTCCAAGTATGATCTCAGTAACCGAATTATGGCGGGCTCATTTTATATGAAGCTTCACCCACCTGACAGTTTAAAAGGTGAACGGCCAGTGTTAGAATTTACGAATTGCCGCTTTGATTTTCAATTTTGGCATCCGTAGCTCGTTGATACGGCGCTTTAATGAAAGCCAAGATCCTAAACACACTCCCGGTAATAATGCAACGCAACACGAGACTCCCGTTCGATATGATCATTGAGAGTCTTTTCAGATTTTGATAGATCACCTGATATCATCGCGTTCACCAGTAACCTATGTTCCCTGTCGGTCGACTCATAATCCTCCAACAACCTTTTTGCGTCGCTTATTCTTTCATGGAATTCGGGAATATTCGAGAACATGAATGCGTACTGTAAAACAGGGCTACCTGAAAGGCACACAATTCTTTTGTGGAATTCCAAATCGGCTTCGCAAGCGCCAGCGAGATATCCTTTTGCCACTAGCGAAGAAAAATCATCGCAGATTTCATAAAGGGCTTCGATCTCTTGTTCACGCCTGTTGGCAATGCACAATTTAATAGCTTCAATTTCCAATAATGTACGGACTTGTGTAAGCTGACGAATGCGAGCGGTCAGCTCCGGGCCAGCAAAGTAGCATCCTTGATTCTCCTTTTTTAGCGCCGGTTCACCTAAATATCGCGTAAGGGCCTGTTCCACTGCAGCATGTTTCGCATTCTTCTTGTGGTCAATATTGCCAGGTTTGAGCCTGCTTCTACCAAGCTCCTCGGACCGAATTAGTTCGCGCAACACTACCCACTTTTGTGATTCTTTTTGAAGGTTCGTGGACATGATATTTTTTTGGTTTACCAAGTTCACACGTTCGTGATTTAGATGAAATGATTATTTTGGTTAACTATTTAAACAATTTGGCGAAATTATGGATAACGTTTTTACTTACTTGACCTCACCCGATCCGGGGGTTTGGGGAATAGGTGTCCGTACCTGCGGACATCAGGTCAGCCAACCACACCAAGATTACCCGCCCGCCAAACATCCTGCAAGTCATGCCTTTGTATGGGAAAAAGGACGAATCCTGACAAGCATCCACTTGGTATACATCGTTACTGGTTCAGGTATCATCGAGACGAAAAAAGGCGAGCGCCGATTGCTGCCCGGTGATGTCGTGCTTTTGTATCCAGGAGACTGGCACCGTTATAAGCCGGATGATGAGACCGGTTGGGAAGAATATTGGGTTGAGTTTAATGGTGTGATGGTCAATAAGTATCTACTTCCTGAGCTGTTCTCAAATCCGATGACAACGATCCGGAATATTGGATACCATGAAGAGGTCATTTACCTTTTTCAGGAGGCATTGTTGCTGGCACAAAAGAAGCGGCCGGGCTTTCAAAAGATTCTGACGGGAATAATCTGGCAACTTGCCGCTCACATCGCTGCTCCCGGCTACAGGGCGAATGCCGGGCCGCCATCTTTGAAGGTGTACGAAGAGGTCTTAGTGTACATCCGGCACCACATTAAAAGCGGTGTTAACTTTAAGCAGTGGGCCAGGAGCAAAGGGCTTAGTTATAGTCACTTTCGCAAACTTATCAAAGATAAAACCACGATGCCCCCTCAACAGCTGCTGATCAACGAACGACTAAAGCTAGCGCACAGACTATTGACTTCGACACTTCTCTCCGTCAATGAGGTGGCTGTCCAGAGCGGTTTCGAATCGATCTATTATTTTTCACGATGCTTCAAAGAAAAGGTGGGTGTTAGTCCCAGCAAAGTCAAAAGACCGTTAAAAAGCACATTAGGCGGCGCTTAAATTAACAGGCATTTTGGAAGAGCTCTGACTTCGTTAAGCGCTGCAACGGAGTGGCAGCATGCAACATGCACCAGTAACGATTAAAACCTTATATCATTTTGTTTTCAATTCATTCTCACCAGCAACAGACGAGTAGCACTAATACATGAGGTTCGTTGAAGAGTAATCTCAGATAGCGTGGTTTTTATCATTTTCAGATCACACCGAACTTCTTAAAATAAGTGAAAACGGGTTTTTTACTTTTCTTCTTGAACAAGTTTGAATCATGTCGGCCACTTCCCATCGTTTCAAAATCGGTGCTCAAGACTCGAGCGGATCAGGGTTAGCCGAACGATGGGCGAACCATCTTCAGCAATTCGCTATTTCAATGAATTAAGAACCTGGATGACTGAATCCTCAGGTTATGCGGACTCCTGGTTAACTATTATGAGGCCTATGATTTTCTCACACATTCCAAGTGAGCTTCTTCGGAGGTAGGTTTGCGGATTGTGTCCATGTAGAGTGTATCGCGATTAAGGATTTTATCAGGCATTACACTTCACAAAAGCAAACGTTGGACTATATATGATGTGTTTACAAGGATGTTCTAAACAGACTCCTTTGGTTTGTTTTTCTTGTACTCCCAAACTGAGATATACACAGTACTGATCAGGACCAATAACCCGCCCAGAACAGAAAAGAAGTTCAATTTTTCGTGAAGCCATATTGCTGCAATTGGCAACGCGAAAAAAGTTATCAGAAAATTCGAGAAAGCCACTTGTATAGCGTCCAGGTTTTTTAATGCTTTAAAGAACAGAAGCATTGATAGAAAGTTGTGAAACACGGTCAGCAACAATAGTCCGGCCCAGGTACTTGGAGAAAAAGAAGAAATCGTGCTAAAAACGTCGCCTTCATAATGCCAAACCAGAGGAGTCAGTAAAATCAGCATGAAGACGTAGGTATAGAAAAGCATTTCCATTTCTGTATAATCGTTGGCTATCTTTTTACAGAAGGTATTGTAAAATCCACTGCCGAAAACGCCGAGAAAAATTAAAGCGTTGCCCGCCATATAGTGCAACGTGAAGTTGCTATTGAATATATCCTTTAATGAGACGAGAACTACTCCGGCTATGGCAATTGCAAAACTTATCCAACGCAATGGCGTCATTTTTTCCTTAAGGATTGCAAATGCAAGCACGGCCGACAAAACCGGTAAGCATAAACCAATTATAGCAGCATTACTGGCCGTTGATCGTTGTGTGCCAAAGGTAGTGAGCACTTGAGCCGGGAACTGGCCAGCCACAGCTAGCAGCACAAATACTTTTAGATCGCCAAATGTTCTTTTCTTATTTGCTCTTACATCTTTATATACGAACGGGATCATAAAAATTGTTGCCATTAGCATCGGCAGGAAGACAGTGCTGAGTGCTCCAACCTGATCTTGCGTCAACTTAATGCACGTGAATTGCAAAGCCCACATCAAATTGCAGAGCAGTAATAAAATCCAGGCCGATACAGTTTTGTTCATTTCATTTATCTTCAAAATATTCCTCGATGAAGTCCATTTTCACATTTGTTAAGTATGCGTGTGTATGGCGTTCGAAGAATTATCCTTCGTTATTTGATAATCAGGCGTTCGGTATTCTGCTGCCGTATTTTTGCGCTTTCCAAATCCGTGATCTTCTTGCCCATATAGGTTAAGTTCTCTATGGTCACATCAGTCACATTTTTTTCCGCATCATATCCATGAAAGACCGAAAAGGGCATGAGTCCGCCTACGACCTGGATATCCTTAAATACGATGCCGCTAATCTTCCCCCGAAAAGGTCGATGCTCCGCCTCGGTGCCTTTGGGTATTTTTTGAACGCCGTCCCATGCGCCATGTAAATAGTATTTTTTGTTAAACTCCGGATCGCGCGTTCCATCCGGACCCCATTGTGAAAAGAAAATGGCAACATCAAAAAGCTTTTGGCGCGAATCTTCCACTCGGATATTTTCAAAGACAACGTCGTGCACATGTGCCTGGCCGGCGTTGTGAATGCTCATAGTGGCGCCATCTTCAACGTGAATGATGTCGATGTTTTCGAATCGAATGTTCTTTACTTCGTTGGAATACAATTCAAATCCAACCTCAATGGCATTGCCCCAAAGGGAGTTCCAGAAGATACAGTCCTTTACCAGAATATTGTCGGTTGGATGATCTGCCGGATATTTTCCGCCGGATTTAATGGCGATGCAATCGTCTTTTGTATGGGCGAATACACCGTCGACAACTACATTGGTACACCTGAAAATATCCATTCCATCATCCCCGCCACTTTCACTCACTATCCGGGCGTTGACAATGTTTATTTTGTTGCTGTGAAAGGCCGCGATTTGCCAGGTCGTACCATTATGAAGAATGATATCTTGGATGGACACATTTTCGCAATCGCGAAGATCAATGAATCGCTTCCTGTTTTCAACTATGTCTTTGTTGTAGGAGCCGTCCATAATCCCGCGACCCATGATTCTGATGTTTTTTTTGTTCTCGGCAAAGAATAGACCTTGTACAACGGCGCCACCCTCTATGTAAATGGTCTGATTGTCTTGCAGTTCAAGCTTTACGTCTTTGTACAGCTTTCCCGACTCAAACCAAATTACATTTTTATCGGTTTTCGATGGTTTATCTTTTTCGGGCGAGTTTGAAAATATAAACAATGGTTGTTGCCGTATTCTCCCATTCAACTCCAGGCTTACATTCTGAGGCTTATCCAATGTTATTGAAAACGAGTGATCGCTGGTATAGGTAGGCTTTATTCCTAAACGCATGGGTCGTGCATCCACCCATCGCACATCGTACATAGTAGTGATTTCAACGTTTACTCTTCCAGTAAAATCAAAAACGGCATACGATGCGATAGGAGTGTCGTACACGGGCACCGATATTCCATTCACTTTTACCTGATAGAACTTTTCTGAGGCAAAACCTTTAGGGCCTTGCCAGGTTGTAACTTGACCGTATGTTAACGAGCTGATGAAGCTAAGAAGCAGAACTGTTGTTTTCATTTTAAATGAGGAATGAATATATTTTAAAATGCGGTGATACTTTTTGCTCAGGCAGAATATTCGTTGTTGCATGGTTTAACTATGGCTGAAAGGTCAACTTCACTTCCTTGCCATTTTGCTTGTGTACAAAAACTACACCCCCGCTCATTAGTTTTTTCCAAACGAAGCCATCCTTGTTTGGCGATGTCGTTTCTGAAAGTTGTTTGCCATCTGCGAATACAGTA
>DASVBA010000568.1:0-3709 GCA_036376095.1 Chryseolinea sp. | reverse complement strand
CTGAAAATCTCCTTAATGATCTTCGTGAATACCTGAAGCGAAGTGGCCGGAATGTTGCTATTAGCCGCGCATTCGTAAAGTATGGTGCACAAAAGATAGCGCTGGTGGTTTCAACGTCGATTGTCATTTTGCTCGGAGCGTTTTACTTGTATGATGCGTCGCAAAAAAGAAATGATGTTGTTGTACAAAAGATACAGAAGGAATCCGCGACGTTGTTGGCAAGCAAGGCTGTCCAGAATGAATCGAAGGCCAGACATCTCTTCATAAACGAACGCCTTACTCCCGGAAGTCTCATCACTTACCTCCAGTCAATTCAGGATACTAAAGAAAAGCTGGCTCTGTCAGTCTATGTCTATTCTTCCTTAATCATCATTGATAAAAAGTATGACGGTCCGCTCAGGAAGGAACTTATTGATGTGATCAAAGAAACATTCAAGGCCGCGGAAAAACAGGGAGATCATGAGTTTACGCTTGCTCGATCGAACGAGTTTTTGCTGGCACTGATGTATGACAATTATTACAATCCCGGCGCTGGTTTAGAGAGCCTTTTGCAAGAGAAGGCGGCTTCACTGAATAGTTTGATCTTGACCACATTCAGGAGCAAACATCTATACAAAGCGAGCGTTTCAGTCAGTCTGAATGAAGGCATACAACACTGGCTTACATTTGGCAGGCCCACCAAAGAACAGATCGCTAACCTTATAGAAATGATTTCCCCAAGCAGCAATTCCGCTGCGAAGGAGACTTTTGATGTTTTTTACCCGAAAGGCAGCTATGAATCAAATGGCTTCCGCGGCAACGACTATAATGGAGGTTACCAGACCGTGGCATCGTTATATGCAGCTTCGGGTAATGTTAATGCTCTCGCTTGGTGTTTTGATCAGTTAAAAAGTCAACCAGATTATTTCTCGGACAAACTATTCAACAATTATGCAAATGTCGTCGGATATCTTTACCAGTTTGGACATCGCTCGTCGGTTCCGGCTGTGGTTTCGTATTTAACGTCAAACTTTCCCGCAATCCTTCCACATACTTTATATCGCGAGTTGCTGACACGTTCCGGCTACATCAACCCGCTCTTCCGTGTAAACTTCCTGATACGCCGTCCACAAACGGAAGAAGGTAACTTGTTTGCGAACCTTTGCCTTTCGGGCAGGGAACAGTTCCTGGCAATTGCCGAGGACTATCAAAAGTCGTTGGCCGCCGTAAAAGATCCCGCAGAAAGGGAATTTGCTCTTGCCATGAGCTACAAGAGAATCGCCATGGCCGACCACAAGTATCATTTCGATCGTGGGCTTTCAGTGTCGCGTGCTTCACTGTTTGCGCTGCTGGATAAAGCGTGGTCACACTATTCAAGATTAAGTGAAAGCGAGTTGGAAAAACCGGTTCCAGTTACCTATTATTTTGTAACTGAGCAGCGATCGAGAGAAGTTAAACGGCGACATGTCTTCCTTTATCCGGACTACATCGGAGGATGGCAGAGTCATAAGTATCACTCTGATTTATTCCTGGATTACACTTTGGCAAAAGAACTATTCGGGAAGGCTTACAAAACACTTGAAGACCTCGACCAGATACATTTTTGGCTGGCCAACATACAAGAGCCGTTGCTTGCACAGGTTGACGTTACAAACAACATCTATCCGGCCAGTGATTCACTATTAACTGTGGCTTGGGACAAGATCATCCGGCACCCCGCTGGCGCCAACTTCGACGGTAATTTGTTTGCTGTTATTCTTTCCAATAATGCATTCAATCAGGGAGATACATCAGCAGCCATGTCTTTTTACGGACGCTTACGTCACGATCAAATCGTCGGCTCGGGTAGTCGGTACGAAAATTACAACAGAAGCTTTTTCTATAATCAGTTGATGGTGCTTGCAAAGAATCTGGCGGTTGCGGGCAAGGTCGATGAGAGTGTTAAGCTGATAGGCAGGATGACAAATAGTAACCATCGCATGACGGCTTACATTTTCACCGCGAGTAATCTGTACGATGACCAGCGTGACCCAGGCACTTTTATTTTGCTTGACTCTGCCATGGCTGGCCTCCGGACGTTTGATCCGGAGAATGTGCCACCCTTTCTTGACTATCGTGGAAAAGCCGTTTCATTGTTGAACAAGATTGGTGGCAATAAGTATGTGGGCTTTGGCGCGGATGTATACCGAGAGATACCTGAAGTGAGGAAATTTACGGCGACTGAAAGATTGGTGAAAGGAATTGCCGACACTGGAGATTATAACGGCGCCTATGTGAGTATACCATCCACGCTCACTGAAGACCAGGACCTTATCTGTCGTAGTGCAATACTCCTCGCCGCGGCACGGACGCAGGAGACCGAGAACAAACTGAACGGGTGGCCTGCATTGGATCGGTTTGTTGACTGGTCCAACGATCACGTGCTATTTTTTGGATTCCAATAATGCAAAGTGAACGTCCAAGAAATTCTCCGCAACAGTCCAAGAAAAATGTCATAATGCCCAAACATAGTGTATATTTCAAGCATGAGTGATATTGCGCACTTAGAGAGCCTCATCCATATGGGGCATTATGCTCAGGCTCGGAGCCGTGCGCAAGAGTTATTATTATCGCGGTCAGATTTGCGTATCAGGCAATTATTTGCATTGTCACTGTCTAAATCCGGAGTTCCCGAAGCCGCGCAGGAATACCTCGAATCCTTAATAAAGGAAGCACCGGATGACGCAGAGACACATGGAATTCTGGGTGGTGTATATAAAGAGCTGTTCAAGAAGAATCAAAGCTCAAAGTATGCTGTCCTGGCGCGTGACACCTACGACAAGAATTTTCAAATCACCAAAAGCTACTATACGGGAATCAACGCGGCGTCCATGTCAACACTGGCCGGACAAGGAAGACGAGGAAAGGAGATCGCGCAAGAAGTTTTGAAGGTGCTAAAAGATCCTGAAAATGACTTTTGGGAGGCGGCTACACAGGCAGAGGCATTTCTACTGTTGAAGGAGCGTGCAAAATCTGAGGAGGCCTATGTGCGGGCCCGAAAACTTGCTGCTACAGACTGGGGAAAGATCAACTCAGTATACAATCAGTTGTGGTTGCTAAAACACTATTTGCCGGTGCCGAGTACAGTGCTCAAAGTATTTAGCCCACCGGTTGTAGTAGCGTTTGTAGGTCATATGATCGATCATCCTAACCGCAAACATCCACGGTTTCCGGCGTCGATTGAAACGGGAGTGAAGAATGCGCTGCTTAACAACATCAAGTCATTAAATGCAAAGATAGGTTACTGCTCCCTGGCTTGTGGTGGAGATATTCTCTTCGCTGAGGCTATGGAAGAACTCGGAGGGGAGCTTAACCTTTTCCTTCCCTTTAAGCAATCGGATTTTATCGAAGCAAGCGTCAGGTTTGCGGGAGAAGGATGGGTTGAACGCTTCAACCGACTGGTAAATAAATATCCTGTGACGTACATGTCGCAGGGAACGTATGACGGCCATGCCGATCTGTTTCTTCTGCAAACGGGGATCATCTTCGGCCAGGCTATCCTGAGAAGTCTTAGCAATCATCAGGAGCCCACGCTGATGTCAGTCTTGTCGGAGCGCGACCAGAAACGTAAAACAGGAGGCACCAGAGATACCGTTGGACTGTGGCCGTATCCTAAGAACCACGTGTCGATAAACCCGGACCTGTATATCAGTGGTGTAGTTGAGCCGATCATTGAGGAAGCGCAACAGTT
>DASVBA010000561.1:0-10886 GCA_036376095.1 Chryseolinea sp. | reverse complement strand
ACTTCTAATTCCTTTCGTCTTCATGCCGGCCCTCACTTTTCCTTTCAAAACTTCCACAGCACTGAAGGAAGTGAGATAAAAAGCAGGATAGCTACCTGCAACAATTCCCACAAAGAAGATAACTGCGATAAGTATTCCAACGAAAAACGGGCTCGCTAAAACCTGCATGCTTAAAACTTTACCCGACAGAAGTTCGAAGTATGGCAGCATAAAGTAACATACTACAACGGCCAGCAACACCGCGACAAAGCTGTATATCGTCGATTCAGCAAGGAACTGAGCGACCATTTGCCCCCTCAATGATCCCAGTGTTTTGCGCAATCCTACTTCCTTTGCTCTTCCAGCTGACCGTGCCGTGGAAAGGTTCATAAAGTTTATGCAAGCAATGACGATAATGAATATGCCTATTCCGCCAAAGAAATAGATGTACGTTATATTTCCAGCTGGTTCGATGCCGTCGACGGTTGTTGAACGAAGATGGATATCTGTCAGCTTTGTTGAGAAATATCCGTACTCGCCACCGCTCTCCTTCATTTGCTTTAAGGAAGTACCCATGAATTTTTCCACCTCGGGCCCTATGTATTTTTCAACCAACCCATCAAACTTGCTATTGACTTGTTCGACTGAAGTATTGGGACGAAGGAGATAATAGGTGTACATGTAATTGTTCAACCAAATCGGCTGCTTCAATCGATCATTTGATTGTGATGAGATCAGGATATTAAATCCAAAATGCGAATTGCCAGGTGAGTTGGCAGCGATTCCCGTTACTTTAAAAGTTTGGTTCTCCCCGCCGATTACCAAAAGCTTGCCCATCGGATCATTTTCCCCAAAGTATTTCTTCTTCATATCCTCAGTAAGTACGACCGTATTGGGTTCTTTCAAAGCCGTCTTTAGATCTCCCTCAATAAGTCTGAAGGTGAAGAATTCAAAAAAGTTTGAGTCTGCATAGAAGACCTTTTCCTCAGTGAGGACTTTATCTTCATATTTTACGGCAGGACGCCCGAAGTAAGGTGTCACTCTTGTGGCGGCCTCAACTTCTGCAATCTCAGAGACTAACGCAGCAGCCATAGGGGGGCAAGTATTTGCGGTGCGTATATCCTGGTCGCCAATTTTTCCGTGCAGGCCGACCTGATATATCCTGTCCGCATTCGCATGAAACTTATCAAAGCTCAGCTCGTCTGTGATGTAAAGAATAATCAACAAACATGCTGTAACCCCGATGGTCATCCCCAGTATATTTATTGCTGAGAAGAATTTGTGCTTCAGAATATTCCTGACAGCGACGTTGAGATAATTTTTGAACATAATCGGAATTAGATGTGGTTACTTTTTAAACAGACCGGCTTACGTGAGACGCTTTCTACCCATTAAATGTTACAGACGTACAAATTAAATGGCCGGTTCTCTCCTTAACAATTATCATTCAGTTCTAAGGGTATTTACGGGGTTCATAGATGCAGCGCTGAAGACCTTGAATCCTATTGTTATCCCTGAAATAAAAAATAAAAGGAAAACTGATACAAAAAAAGTCACGCTCGTTGCAGACTGATAGTAATCCCAGATACTATCCATCAGACCATCGACGGCCAGGTAGCTCAATCCCGACCCAATAACCGATGCAATTAAAAGCATAACGATAAATTCGGTATTAATAATGCGAGTAATGTTGGACACGGATGCCCCCATTACTTTCCTCACGCCTATCTCCTTCATTCGCTTAATAATATTGAGTGAAACCAGCGTGTACAACCCAGTAGCGGACAGCATCAGGGCTACAACTCCCATAAATGCGAAAATCTTGACAATGTTATCATTGACCGACGTGGCCTCCACCGTGATCTCGTCCAGGTATCTGCCGTTGTATAGACGGTTAGGGAAAACGTGTTTCCATTCTGCCTCCATCGCCTTATTCACTTCGCGGAGTTTAGCGAGCGGCGCATTAACGATCACGTGAGTGTATTGCTCTGGTCTCGTAAAACGAAGCATCAATGGGTCCAGCTCACGCCAAAGTCCCTGGGTGTACACGTCCTTCACAACACCAACAACAAATAACTTCACTGTATCCATCCAGATGATTTCCTTACCGATGGGTTTATCCCACCCAAAACTTTTAACTAGCTTTTCAGTTACGATTACAGATTCTTTCTCATCCGTTTCAGAATCCTTTTGGAAGTCTCGGCCCTCAACAAGGTGCAATCCCATTGTTTTGATATACTCATCTCCTACGTCAATAATTTCTACTTCAAGCTGTTTAGACTCATGCTTGATTGGATCATTGTACCGCGAAGAAAAAATACTATGCTTTGAACCCGCAATTGAAATAATGTCTTTGTTCTGCTCAATTGCATTCCTGTACGTTTGGTATTCACTCAAATTACCAACGTAAGCGATTATTACCCCCTTGTCATTGAAGCCAAGGTCAAAGTCCCGTTGAAATTTCGAGTTTTCATAAAACGCAAGCGCAAAGATTACAGCTACCAATGAAAAGGCATATTGGAACACGAGCAGTGTGCGCGTAAAGTAATTAGTACCTCCGAACTTGAGCTTGCCTTTAAGGATACTTACCGGCTCGAAGTTGCTGATATAAAATGCAGGATAGCTGCCCGCCACAAGTGCAGTAAACACCAGCACTCCTAGAATAAATATTGAGAACTCAGGACTATCGATGTAATGGGCGGTAAGTTTCATGTGTTCCCACATAGCGTTCCAGGCCCCGAGCAGTATTTCGCCCAGGAACAACCCTACAATGAGAGCGAGAGAGCAGATAAAGAGCGTTTCACCGATAAATTGAAAGATAAGTTGAATCCTAAGACTACCCATCACTTTGCGTATGCCTATTTCCTTGAGGCGGCGCGATGAAATGGCAATCGCAGTGTTGGTGAGATTAAAACAAGCTATAAGCAAGATCAGGACCGCCATTATTATAGGGGCGAATACTGCAGCTCGATTGTTCGCTGGCCTGAGGTATGACCATGTATCATTGGCTGAATCGCGCTGGCCCATTCCAACGAGAGGATCAAGCACAAATTCCTTGATCTGAAAATCTTCGCGCACCTTATTGTTATTCTCGCGATACACCTGCAACTGCTTATAAACGGTCTCAAGCCTTGCCGGGTCACTGATCATCACAAACAGGGTATTACGTGCCTTCCAATCGTCTTCTTTTACCGATTTATCGTCATCATAGACGTTTTCGTAATGTGCGTATGACTCCTCGGTGAAACTTGAGTTCGGGGGCTGTTTCTTGAAAACGCCGCCTACCGTAAATTCTTTCAGGTCTGCCCCCAATACCTGAGTAAGTTGTTTACCCACTACATCGGTTGTTCCAAAGAGCTTGGTAGCCATTTCTTCGCTAAGGAAGACCTTTGATTTATCCTTAAGATCTGCAGAACTCCCTGAAAGTAATTCAAAAGAAAAGACATCGAAGAACTCGGGATCAACATAGGCAAGTCCCGCTCTGAATATGTTGTCATCCACTTTAAAGTCGGAATAAGATCCGGAATAACGAACGACCTTCGAAACGTCAGGGATATTCTGCTTGATAGTCATACCCAGCGGATGTGGTGCATGGCCATATAAGGTAGTTTGTCCGTCAAATTCCCGGACGGAACTGACACGATAAATAGAAGATCTGTTGACATGATGAGAATCAAAGCGGGCATCGAACTCCCAATTGAAATAAGCCACAATGCAACAAGCGATGGCTATTCCCATTCCAAAAACATTGATAAAGATGAATACTTTGTTCTTCATCAGGTTTCGAATGGTGATGAGTAGAAAGTTCCTGATCATACGAGGGTGGGGTTATCTGGGTGTCTGGGTACCTGAGTGACTGGATTGCCTGGGTATAAGACTTAAATTCAAGGTAAAAGGTTGCAGTACAGGGGCTATAATTATGCCATCAGGTAAAATCAATTCTAAGCGACGATTAGCTGGTCCGCAGATGTTCACAAGTGTACAGCAACTGTTCATTATTTGATAAAAAATAAAACCCGGATGTGGTTAACGTCACCCGGGTTTAAAAAGAGCGAAAGGTGCAGGCCTATGACCGCCATCAAATACCTGACGCTTTCGTTCTGTTTATCTTATACTAAATATGGAACTGCTCTTTAATGTTTTCAGTAACCACTTTACCGTCGAAGAGGTTAACAATACGATGTGCATAGTTTGCATCGTATGGTGAGTGAGTCACCATGATTATTGTTGTTCCTTCTTCGTTAAGTTGAGACAACAGCTTCATTACTTCTTCGCCATTGGCAGAGTCAAGGTTACCAGTAGGTTCATCGGCAAGGATCACTTTTGGTTTTGCTACGATAGCACGGGAGATAGCAACGCGTTGTTGCTGACCACCGGACAACTGCTGAGGGAAGTGATTGCGACGATGCATAATGTTCATGCGCTCGAGTACTTCCTCCACGCGCTGTTTTCTTTCGCTGGATGGAACTTTCATATATAACAAAGGAAGCTCAACGTTTTCAAACACCGTAAGCTCGTCAATAAGGTTAAAGCTCTGAAACACAAAGCCGATTGAACCTTTACGAAGCTGGGCGCGCTGACGCTCTGAATATTTTGCAACTTCATGTTCACCAAAGTGATACTCACCGTTCGTAGGATTATCAAGCAATCCCAGGATGTTCAACAAAGTTGATTTTCCACATCCTGATGGACCCATTATGGCCACAAATTCGCCTTCTTTGATCTCAAGGTTGATGTTGTTTAAGGCGGTTGTTTCTACTTCTTCTGTAGTGTAGACTTTTTCGAGATTTTTGAGTTTGATCATGGCTGGTTATTTACAATTTGATGTTTGCAATTTGGTTTTAGTTTTATGAAATACTTCCTTTTGCTGTAAAGGTTACTGTCTTAGACTCATTATTGTATCGAGTTGTTACACATTTGATGTGAATTGTCAATTCAGGAGCAATACCTCATTATTTCCAAAGTTCTCGTAAGATGACGTGATCACCTTATCGCCGGGCTCCAGGCCTTCCAGAACTTCGAAATATTCACTGCCCATCTTACGTCCAAGTTTGATATCGCGGCGCACGGCACGACCATCTTCTTCCACAACAAACACCCAGTTACCTCCGGTATCCTTATAAAAACCACCCACAGGTAACAATAACTCTTCTGACGATTGACCCAACTCAATTCTCAAACGAAGCGAAAGACCCCGAATTATACCCGGAGGTGTTTCTCCTGTAAAATTCATATCCACTTCGAATCGTCCGTTGGTAGCACCTGGATATTTATAGGTGATCACCAACTCATAGTCTTTGTTATTAAAGGTTGTCGTTGCCTTCAAACCCGTCGTGATCCGCGGCAAGTACAATTCATCAATGGGTACTTTCACTTTATAACTTCCAACGACATCGATCCATCCCATACGCTGACCAGGGTTGATGGCCTGACCCCTGTCGAGTTGCGGACGTGACAGCTGTCCATCTATCGGAGCGCGAATAACGAGGTTATCGAGAATCTGTCCAACGCCCTCCAGGCTCTTTGTCATTCGTTGTTCTGAAAGCGCAGTCTCGCGTAATTGCCTTATCCTGTCTACTGAATCAGCCTTATACGCCTGATAGGTGATCCTCTTCCTTTCGAGATTGTATTTATAGTCAGCTTCCGTGCGCTCCCATTCCTGCTTTGAAATCAATTGCTTCTCGTACAATTGTCTTTGCCTCTCATATTGAGGTATAATTATCGCGAGCGCGTTGTCGATCAATGCCAATTGCTGGCGTTGATCCAAATCGTTCTTCATAATATTAAGCCTCGTCTCACGCGCGCGGTTTATACTTTCGTTAAATGATGCTTCCTGCTGTAAGACCGTCAACTCACGGTTAAGGTTGCTTAGCTCGAGGATTATATCTCCTTCTTTCAGCATGGCGCCGCTTTCCGCAACCACTCGTTTAATAGTTCCACCTTCAATTGCATCAAGATATACGGTCCTGCTGGGCTCCACTGTGCCGGTTTGAGGTATATACTCCTTGAACTCGCCTCTTTTCACCTCGGCGATTGTAATCTTTTCTCTGTCGATTTTTAGCTTAGACCGCCTATCCGCAAAAATAAACTGGTATCCAACAAACACGACAAAAACCGCTATACCCCCATAGGTAGCGATCCGCTTAACAGTCCACGTCTTCTTTTTGATTTGTTTATCCATTCTTACTAATTCGTTATGCTTAACCCGTTCCCATTCGCTTGAAAAAGCAGCCTGAAACAGTCAAGGTGCACCCCCTGATTGCCAACAAGTGTGCCAACCACCTCAAACCCATTTTTATCCTCCTTTTGAACAAAAATCAGCGTATGGTTCGTTCACATGTGAACGAGCGTGTCCGCATTCGAACGCAGGAAACGAGCATTAGCGCTGTTTTTGCACCATTTCAGCCCAAAACCGTTTCGGTATGCACTTTGCCCATTAGCGGACAACTGTGTTTGGTAATGATACAGTTTTAAGGCCTTAAAAATCTAAACTGGAATGGAACAGAAACAAGGAAAAATCTTAATCGTCGATGATAATGAAGATCTCTTGAAAGCCGCCAAGATGCACCTCAAGCGGCACTTCGCTCAAGTTGATACAGAAAAAAATCCCGAAGCATTACCAGCGCTGATGAACAATGAGGATTACGATGTGATCCTTCTGGATATGAACTTCACTAAGGACGTGAGCAGCGGCAGTGAAGGATACTACTGGCTCGAACGAATCCTTCAACTCGATCCGTCAGCCGTCGTTGTACTCATTACTGCATACGGTGACATTCAAATGGCAGTTAAAGCGATCAAAGCAGGTGCAACTGATTTTGTGGTAAAGCCGTGGGAAAATGAAAAGCTGTTGGCCACGCTTTATTCTGCTATGCGACTTCGTGAATCCCGGGACGTGATTGAAAGCCTGAAAATAAAAAACCACGAGATAAATCAGGCGCTGAATGAACGGTATAGCGAAATCATCGGGCAGAGCAACGCCATGCAAAAAATCTTTCAAACAATAGATAGGGTCGCAAAAACGGATGCGAATGTTTTGATCCTTGGAGAGAACGGCACTGGAAAAGAATTAATCGCGCGGGCGATCCACCGGAATTCGGCAAGAAAAAATGAAAATTTCGCCAGTGTCGATCTCGGGTCGATAACGGAGACCCTATTCGAAAGCGAATTATTCGGACATAAGAAAGGATCGTTCACGGACGCAAAAGAAGACCGGGCCGGCCGCTTTGAATTAGCCAACAACGGAACTCTCTTCCTCGATGAGATCGGTAACCTGTCGCTTCCGTTACAGGCGAAATTGCTTACCGTCTTACAGAACCGGAAAGTCAGTCGAGTTGGATCTAACAAAGATACCCCTATCGATATACGCCTGATATGTGCCACCAACATGCCGCTATACGAAATGGTTAAGGAGAACCGCTTTCGTCAGGATCTGCTTTACAGGATCAACACCATTGAAATCGAGATACCCGCATTAAGAGAGCGCTTCGAAGATATCCCGCTGCTGGCTAATCACTTTTTAAAACACTATGCATCGAAGTATGACAAGAACGTCAACAAGATTAGCGAAGGTGCAATGGCGAGAATGCATAAACATCCATGGCCGGGAAACATCCGTGAACTTCAACACGCCATTGAACGCGCGATTATTCTAAGCGGAGGCAGTGTTCTACAACCGGAAGACTTCAACTTCGCTCCTGCAACTACCAAAGACGACGGCCAACTCGCTCTGGAACAATACAACCTGGAGGAGGTTGAAAAACTTCTTATCCGGAAGGTGTTAAAGAAATACAACGGCAACATTACTCAAGCCGCCTCTGAACTTGGACTTACACGTTCTTCGTTATACAGACGCCTGGAAAAGTACGGGTTATAGGCTCGATTCCAAGTCGCAGTTTAATCCAAAGACGTACTTGGGCTTTTTAAGCGCCAGCCCTTCGCGAAGCGCTACGGCTGGCAAGGCAAAAACACGAAAGAATACACGCAAAAAACCGCGTAAAAATTCCCTGCGCCTACTCCGCGCCTTTCGCGTCCCTGCGGTGGAAGACCCATGCCCATGCCTCACACACAAAAATCCCGTAAGTTGCTTTACACCAATTAAACCCGGAACTTTATTCCGTGAAAATACTAAGCTCGTAAATTGAACCTGGGATTTAATGACTTCCGCGCCCGAGTAGTTCTGCGGGTGATATTGTTGGGCCTTACGATGGCCCTGTTTCTATTTATGGTGTCTCGGCCCAACATGTTGTTCGCGGCGATGCTCACCGGTATTATAATCATCCTACAGTTGGTCGAGATCTTCAGGTTTGTAAGTCAGACTAACCGAAAGCTCACCCGTTTCCTGGAGTCAGTACGCTACTCGGATTTTATCTCCGGATTTGCTTCGGATAACAAGCTAGGAAAATCGTTCAAAGACCTGAACATTGCTTTCAATGAAGTTTTGGAAGCATTTCGAAAAGCACGTTCAGAAAAAGAAGAACAAGGCCAATACCTCAACACCGTAGTCCAACAGGTTCGTACGGGGATCCTTTCATACGACAGCGAGGGAAATGTTCAGCTTATGAACGCTAATGCGAAGCGTATCATGGGAGTGGTCAGCCTCAAAAATATTCGAGAGCTGATAAATATCAATCCCAAGCTCTATCATTCTATCAACAGCGTTGAACCTGGCAAGGGCGAGCTATACAAAGGTAGTAATGAACTGTACCTTACCATTCAGGCGACCGAGCTACGTATTCGCGGGACGGACGTGAAACTGCTCACTTTACAAAACATACAGCCTGAATTACAGCGGCAGGAGCTTGAAGCGTGGCAAAACCTTACCAGAGTGCTTCGTCACGAGATCATGAACTCTATCACGCCAATATCATCCCTAACGTCCACCCTACGCGAAATACTTGATCACGACATGACGCGCAAAAATGAGCATTATGAGCTTAAGGAAGAGGGAGCGGAGGACCTGCGGGAAGGATTGAGTACCATTGAAAGCCGCAGTAAGGGATTGATTAAGTTTATTGACGCGTACCGTGAGTACACCTCGCTTCCCAAGCCAAAACTTGCCACTGTCAGACTCAAAGACCTGATCGAGCACGTGGCGCAGTTAATGAAGACGGAATTGAAGAAGACACATATCAATTTTACTCACTCGTGCAGTTCAGAATATTTAACCATCCAGGCTGACCTGGAAATGATCGAGCAGGTGCTTATCAATTTGTTGAAGAATGCGATTGAAGCATTGGCTGAAACCGAAAATCCTCGTCTGGAACTGGTGGGACGCTACGATGAGAATTCCGTTCTGATCGAAATCATTGATAACGGACCGGGTATTATAAAAGAAGCCCTTGAACACATCTTCGTTCCGTTTTATACCACTAAACGAACCGGCTCAGGCATCGGACTAAGCCTTTCGCGTCAGATCATGCAGATGCACAATGGCTCCATCACCGTGGAATCAGAACCAGAAGTGCGCACAGCGTTTACGTTACGATTCTAAGAGGGTGCATGAAAACCTTTTTTCCCGCGGGGACGCGAGGTACGCAGGGTTTCGCTGGGTATTTCCTTGCGTAACGCTGCGCTCCCTGTGCCTCTGCAGTTAACACACACGTGCCCATTCCCACACAGTGGCCACACCTATTCGTATCGAAGACTCTTCACAGGATCACTCGCCGCCACCTTGATAGAATGATACGATATCGTTACCAGCGACACCATCAAACATATCGCCGCAGCAACAACCAGCGTGAGCACACCTACATCGACGTGATAGGCGTAGTTACTCAACCATAAGGTCATGGCATACCAACCTAACGGACAACCAATACATGCCGCTATCAACACGAGTACAGTAAACTCTTTTCCCATCAACCGAACGAGTCCTTGCGTAGAAGCACCCAATGCTTTTCGTATCCCCAGCTCTTTGGTTCTTCTTTCTGCCGAAAAAGCGGATAGTCCAAATAATCCCAAACAAGATATGAATATGGATAAGATCGCCAGAGAATTGAACACCTGACCACGTTGCGCTTCGGCGGTATAAAATCCTTCCCAGTCCTGGCTAAGGAATGAATAACGGAACGGATATCCTGGCGCGTATTCTTTCCATAGCTTTTCCGCCGAACGGAGCGCAGCCTCTGTCTCATGTTCTTTAGCACGAACAAGCACCAGGTACACATTGTTCATCGACATACGTATTACCAACGGCTCTACTGCACTGTGCAGGGAACCAAAATTGAAATCCTTAACCACACCCACGATCTTTCCCTTTCTGTCCCACATGGTAAGGTCCTGGTCTGCAGTTCCATCCTTGAACCCAAATTTTTCAGCCGCCGTCTCGTTGACGATATAGGCCGACGTATCCGTTACCCTTGCGCGGTCGAATGGTCTTCCTTCGATCATCTTCATTTTCATCGACTGAATGAAATCATAGTCCACGTCTATATTAGAAAACAGGATCTGCGCGTCAGGATCTTTCCCCTCCCATTGCAATCCCATGGTCGAGTTGCCAATGTCGATGGGGAGCTGGCTTGTGGCCGTTACACTTTCAATTCCCGGTTCAGACGACAGTCGTTGCCTGAAAGTTTCGTATTTGGGCCGGATGTCACCTTCCATCCACATGTGAAAAACATTTTCACGATCGAAGCCGATGTCGCGGTTTTCCATAAAGTCCATTTGCCTGAATACTACGGCTGTACTGATGATAAGGAAGATGGAAAGCGAGAATTGAACAACGACAAGAACCTTCCGGAAAAATCCCGCTCGGCTTCCGCTCTTTAGTTGTCCTTTTAAAACCTCAACGGGTTTGAACTCTGAAATAAAAAGCGCGGGATAGCTGCCGGCAACAAATGCCGTGAACAATATGATCCCTACAAAAATTAACAGCGTCGTGCTGTCGATTACACTCAGGCTAAGTT
>DASVBA010000556.1:0-7452 GCA_036376095.1 Chryseolinea sp. | reverse complement strand
GGCGATGGCAAGGGTGGGTTCGAGTGTTTGTTACCCAAACGTTCGGGGTTAGTAGTAAGAGGAGAGGGGCGTGATGTGAAGTCTATCAATACTTCTAAGAACAACAAAGTCTTGTTGTTTTCTAGAAATAATAATTCGGTCAACGTCTTTCAACTAAATAAATAGAACCGACATGAAAAAGCTGCTCTTAATTTCGCTTTATGGCATCCTGGTCCAATACGCTTTTGCACAATCCACAGATTGGGTTATCGAGGCCGGTACGATTGATCCCAACAATTATTTTGGAGTGACGGTAGCCAATGGAATGGTGGGGATTGTGTCTTCACCGGAACCAATGAAGGTAAAGGATGTGGTCCTAAATGGTGTGTTCGATTATTATCAACGCGGCAGGGTATCAAACATTCTGAAGACTTTCAATCACGTCAATATGAACCTTGACGTTGACGGACAACGCATCACCCTACGCGAAATCTCCGGGTACAAGCAAGTATTGGATATGAAAAAAGCTTCGATCAAAACATCATTTGACGTTGCGGATAAGGTGACTGTTACCCACACCATTATGGCACTTCGCCATCTGCCTTACACTGCCTTGGTAATGGTTGAAATAAGTGCCAGAAAAGATGTAACCGTGACGCCAATGAGTGTTATCGAAGCTCCGAACCACCTCATTGATGTCCGTAATCTGTATGCACAGATCGACAGGCCTCACGTAACGATTCCGCTACTTACCTCTGTTGGTAAGAGCCCGTCTGGCAAGCATACCGTTGCTGTTAGCAACAGTTTTATTTTTACTGATGGGCATGGGAAGGAACCTGCGTTGATTCATGAAGACTGGGACTACAACATGCACTTATTGAAATTTACCAAGAGTTTGAAGGCCGGAGAAAAATACGCGTTTTCGCTGGTCGCGTCTGCAACATCAACTGAACATTACGAGGATCCCCTCAATGAAGCGGAGAGGCTCACAATATTTGCAAAGCTGGAAGGCACCTCGAGGCTGCTCGTACGACATGAGGCCGAATGGCAAAAGCTATGGAAAAGTGATGTAGTGATTGATGGAGACCTTGAAGCGCAGCGCGCGGTGAGGTTTGCACTATATCACTTGTATTCATTTAGCCGAGAAGGAACAGCTTATAGTTTGTCGCCAATGGGTTTGTCGGGTCTTGGATACAATGGCCATGTTTTCTGGGATACGGAACTTTGGATGTACCCTCCTTTAGTGGTGCTTCAGCCAGAGATTGCAAGGTCGTTATTGGAGTATCGGTACAAGCGGCTGGATGCTGCGCGGCAGAATGCCTTTTCTCACGGTTATAAAGGGGCGATGTTTCCGTGGGAATCATCTGATGAAGGCTCAGAAGATACTCCAGTATGGGCGTTGACTGGACCATTCCAGCATCACATCTCCGGATGTGTCGGTTGGGCCGCGTGGAAGTACTACCAGGTGACAAAAGATAAAATTTGGTTGCGGGATCGCGGCTTTCCATTACTTAAAGAAGTAGCCGACTTTTGGTGCAGCCGTGTCGAGCGAATTGGTCCGGGGCGATTTGAAATAAACAATGTCATCGGCGCCAATGAATGGCAGGAGAATATCGATAACAACGCATTCACAAATGGAGTTGCTATCACTAGCCTGCGTTATGCCACTCAGGCCGCTAAGGAGCTCGGCCTTGAGCCAAACAGTGATTGGGAAGTTGTCTCGCGAAATATTCCCATTCTTAAATTCCCCGATGGCGTTACAAAGGAGAATGCTACGTATGACGGGGTTGATATCAAACAAGCAGACGTCAACCTTCTCGCCTTTCCCTTGGATATTATTAGTGATCGTGCTCAGATTGAAAAAGACCTGAAGTTTTACGAACCAAGAATGTCGCGGCAGGGGCCGGCCATGGGTCATTCGGTGTTATCGACGTTACATTCAAAATTGGGGAATCCCGAGGTGGCGTACGAGATATTTCTCCGGAGCTTTAAACCGAATGAGGTTCCGCCATTTGGCGTTTTAGCTGAGACCGCGGGCGGCACTAATCCTTATTTTGCAACGGGCGCCGGAGGAATGCTTCAGGCCGTCATTTTCGGATTTGGAGGGCTCCAAATAACTGATTCCGGAATTATTCAAGTCAAGCCAAAACTTCCCTCAAAATGGAAAAAACTTGAAATAAAGGGGGTCGGGGTCGGCAAAAAGAGTTACGAGGTGAGATAAATCAGTTGTTTGAATTTATTTTTTATTGAAATTGGGACCGATAATTTGGGTATACATAAAGAACGTGCAAATGAGAATTTTTTTGTTAAAGGTTATTTTTCTGAGCCTTGTGCTGGTATGCTGCGACAATGAGGACAGCGGTGAATGGAAGGTCAAAGTCCAGGATCCGAATTTCTTACACCGTTCAGTCAAACAAGTCACGGACATTATCGTCCACGATATTTTTTCTCCTCCCGTCGCTTCGCGGATCTATGCCTACATGAGCATTGCCGGATATGAAGCTGCGCTACATCAGGATACCAGCTACGTTTCCCTTGCCGGCCAGTTGAATGCGCTTGAGCCTTTTCCTCAACCAGAGGTCGGGAAAGAATATTGTTATCCCCTTGCATCGGTCCAGGCAATGTTGAAGGTCGGACGCGCGCTTGTTTTTTCTGAGGACAAGCTCGACAATTTCTACAATTCGATACTCCAGGAATTTAGAGACACCGGTATTCCAGAGGACGTATTTGAGCGTTCTGTTTCATTTGGTACGCAGGTCGCTGATCACGTAATGGCTTGGTCGGCCAAAGACAACTACAAACAAAGCCGCTCTTTCCCCAAGTATTCAATCCTTGACGATCCTTCCACATGGAAACCCACGCCACCTGCGTACATGGATGCAGTTGAACCGCATTGGAATAAAATCAAACCTTTTGCCATTGATTCCGCCGGACAATTCAAACCTGTGAAACCAACTGATTTTTCAACGGATAAAGCCAGTCAATTCTACAAAGAAGCGTTGCAGGTGCGTGACGTTGGGATGAATCTTACCGAGGAACAGCGGCAGATCGCTTCCTTTTGGGACTGCAATCCTTTTGTCATGAACGTAAAAGGCCACGTCATGTTTGCAACGAAAAAGATATCTCCTGGTGGACATTGGATGAATATAACACATGTTGTGTGCGTATCGAGGAATGCTGATGTTGTCCGATCAGCGGAGGCATATGCGCGGGTGGCGATATCGCTCGTCGATGGATTTATTTCTTGCTGGGATGAAAAGTACAGAAGCAAACTGATAAGACCCGAGACGTACATTAATCAATATATCGACGAAAACTGGGTGCCCCTGTTGCAAACCCCTCCATTTCCGGAATATACCAGCGGACACAGCGTCATTTCAAGTTCTGCAGCTGTTGCACTCACCGATTTGTTTGGTGAAAATGTAAATTTTGTGGATTCCACGGAAGTTGAATTTGGTCTTGGGGTGCGGAGCTTCAAATCCTTTTTTGAGGCAAGTGCTGAGGCGGCCGTGAGCCGGATGTATGGCGGTATTCATTACAAACCAGCATGCGACAACGGAGTTACGCAAGGTAGGGCCCTCGGTAATTACATCGTCGAAAAAGTAAAGACCCGGAAGGCCCGAACACTGGCTAGCAACTAAAACCACTCAGGCCGGTTGTAACTGCTGTTTCGCACGGAAAGGCAGTCAAGGCAACGGGATGGATATTCGACAATTGACAAATCATACGTGCAGGTCTTCATTAAAAGGGGGAAGGGGAAATCATCTGGAAGAAGATAGAACCTGTCCTGTGTTTGATTAGCCACCTGAAAATAACCATAAACCTTTTCCTGGGTATTCTTTACATTAACCACATTTCCTTGAATCTCTGCGGGAGGTGTATCGAAAATTGATCCCGTCTGGTTGGCAAGGATGTCCACCTGGCGCCAATACTCATGTGCTTCTTTGGTAATGGACGATTGATAAGTAGTAAAGTAGTGCTTTTCATGAAATGAATAGTCCACAATCCGGGATCCAATGATCAGATTTACAATTGTGGGAGTATCAACATTGTTTCCATTGATTAGTACGATCGATTGGGGATCCGCATCTTGAGAAATAAAACAAGGAGGAGGTATACTACCGAATGGATCAGGAAAGTCAGTAGGGGACAAGAGAAAGTCTTCTTGAATTGACCATCTAAGATACGCTGACTCCTTTGACGAGGGCAATGTTGCGTTACAGATGATTTTAACAAATGCTTCGTTGGAAATGAGTCCCTCACCGTCAGTATAGTCTTCTTTGACGATTGCATAGCTGGTCACTAGTTGTCCGGATTCTGACGGCATGGTTTCTGGAGCAGATTCGTACGTCTCCCCTGTAGGAGTGATTACTTGAAGGTGATAGGTCTTGCCTGGAATACCTTCGAATCCGGCAAGCAGGTAAGACCCAGGTTTATAAACGTCCTCCTGATAAATGAAGCTATTTCCTAGCTCATCAAATAGAGTGACTATAGCACCTGGCAATGGAATCGGTAATCGTTCCGTTTCAGCGGTTCGCGCCAGTCTAACATAGTTTTGATCCGCCATTGTGCTCACCTGGCCCTCAACGGTGAGAACGCCGCCGCGTTTTATAGTGTCAACTTCGATCGGCGAAAGGCAACTGCTTAATAGTATCGCATAAGCCACCGGCTTTGCAATGCGCCTTATTTGATGTGCCAATTGCAGGTATATTCGGTGCCTTTGGTTCATCATCAGAATTTGAAATTATAAGTTAAAGAGGGAAGGGCCGATCCCAGGACCGAAAGCTTGTAGGCCTTTGGGATAAAAAACTTATTGGATGGCCTCTGATAATAAACCGAATAGGCATTATCGCGACCGAACAAATTGTAGATCGAAAACACAAGTGAATCGTCAAGCTTTCTTACAACGTTGCCAATGGTGAGCGACAGGTCGACCCTGAAATAATTGGGTATTCTATACCGGTTGCGTTCTGAATATACGGGTACCACCGCTCCACCGACGATGTAGCTCGATTCGATTGCAGTTAAGGGTCGTCCTGTATTGTAGCTAAAAATAACGGAGAACGCGCCGTTGTTCAGGAGCTTTCGATCGATAACCAAATTGAATACATGTGGTTTGTTGTAACCGGATTCATACCACTTTCCATCGTTGACAGACTCTGATCCATTCCGTGAAGGGACTCTTACTTGTGATTGTGAGTATGTATAAGAAACCCAGCCGGTCCATCCTCCTTTGAGTTTCCGAAAATAAAGTTCACCTCCATAGGCACGTCCGTCCCCTGTTAAGAGTTCTGTTTCGAGGTGACGGTTCATCAGAAGCACTGGAAAGTCCTTGTATTCGACAAGATTATCCATCTTTTTATAGAATAACTCGGCGGAAGTCTCCCATACGTTGTCTTTGAGGTTCAGAAAATATCCCACAGAAAAGTTGTCCGCGATCTGGGGAGGCAGGTACGGAGTGCTGACCTGCCACAGGTCAATCGGTGTCGGCGCGGTCGTATTGGAAATAAGATGGATGTACTGCCTCATCCGGTTATAACTTACCTTGATGGATTGATTTGTCGAAAGGCTGATTCGGGCGGATACACGTGGCTCAAGACCTCCGAAGCTCTTGATATTTTGAAAGCTTGAGTAATACAACGTATCCTCTATACTTTCAACACTTCTTGGAACACCGGCGGAATAGGTGAATACAGTATCGGCCCCAACATTCATGTAATAGGAATATCTCAATCCTAGTGAGACGGAAAACTTATCATTGATCTCGAATTCGTCGTTGGCAAACAAAGCGAGCTCGATCCCATTGTTTTTAGCGACTGCCTGCGTTGATACTGCGGCGTTTCCCTTATAGCCTTTTATTCTTTCCATACCCGGGAAGTAGCCAATACCAGACACTCCTGCGACAATTGAATGTTTTTCATTAGGGCTGTAGTTCACGGATTCGCCCACCTGGAAGTAGTTCATTACATTTGTCAGCTCCGACGCATCTACGCCATTCGGGTCAATGAGCTTGCTCTTGAAACGGCCATATGAAACGGAAAGTGTTGGCGACGCTTTACGGTCGGCATAAGCCTGCCACCTGCCATTAACCATATAGTTGTTCCAGGCATAGCCAAATTCTTGTGAATACTGAAAATCATCCTGACTGGAATAAAACGAAACGTCAGCAATGCTGTTCTGGGAAAAACGGTGACTTAGCCCTGCGTAGCCATCGTAAAAGAATATGCTACTCCGCGATACATCCGGATCTTCAACCATATTCAACACCCAGTTGGCGTGCGAAACTCTCCCGGCTACCAGAAGGGACGTCTTTTCTTTTGTCAGAGGGCCCTCAGCGGCAAATCGGCTGGTAATGGGGCCAACGCCTCCCTGATATTTCCATTTATCGAATGCGCCACGTCGCGAGCTGATCTCTAAAACGGATGAGGCTCTTCCACCCAAGTTCGCAGGAACGTTGCCCTTGTATAAACTAAAGTCGTTTAGAATATCCTGATTGAACGCTGAGACAAATCCAAGAGCATGCGAAGTGCTAAACACAGGAGCGCCGTTAAGCAGCACGAGGTTCTGATCCATACGACCTCCTCTGACATTATAACCAGACGATCCTTCTCCCACACTGCTGACCCCAGGCATTAACTGAAGACTTTTAAGAATATCCACCTCGCCCATTAAAGTAGGTAGCGACCTGATCTCCTGGACATTGAGAGTCGTGAGTCCGGGAAGTGATTGTTTGATGTTACTGTCGATGGCTCTCGAAGTGATAACGACTTCATCGAGTCCGGTTACCCCCTCTTCCATCTCGACATCAAATACACTGGGAGATAACACTATGAGCTTGTAGAATACGCTCTTCATTCCCACGTGCCTTACGACAACGCGGTATTTGCCCGGTGGAAAATCAAGGACATAACGGCCGGCCTGGTCGGAATAATCGAAGTACTTAAAAGTTTCTACTGAAATAGAAGCACCGGAAACAGGTGTTTGGGTGCCCTTAACCCTGATCGTACCGGTCAACGTCACTCTGGTCGTTGGAACGAGATCAGCGGAATCACCCACTACTGTCCAGGGCACATTCCATTCTTGTTGAGCCGAGATCTCCGTGAAAAAGAATAAAAAGACAACAGCTGTTAAGGCCCGTACAGTAGAAATACCCATGCGTTATATCCTGTCTATAGTCCCTCGGACACCGAAAAATAGCCTTTAGTTGTAATGCCCCAAACCATTACTTTATGGGCGGACATTGACGCCGTTAATAAAGAAAAGAGTTGTCTTAGGAGAAAGAAGAAAGGGAAATATTTGGATTCTTTGGCTAAAACAATCGATTTCGGTTTATTATCTTGTCGCGCTCCAAACCCAATAACACTATGTCCCCCTATATGGCTGAATTCTTCGGTACAATGCTGTTGATCTTACTTGGAGATGGAGTTGTCGCCGGGGTGATACTGAAAGATACCAAATCAGAAAATGCAGGCT
>DASVBA010000543.1:0-12966 GCA_036376095.1 Chryseolinea sp. | reverse complement strand
GACTTCAGTGAACCTTCTCAGAATTTCAGAAGTGGAGTCCGTTGATCCATCGTTCACTACAATCACCTGATTGGTAAATGAAAGGACATCCTGTAACACATTTTCCAACGTTTGCTCGTTGTTGTATGTTGGAATGAGAACACATACTTTTTTTTGAACAAAATGGGGGCGAAAAGATGCAGGTTCCATTAAGACGTCTTCAACGCGGCTTTTAATTTAAAGAATGTGACCGTTCCGGCAAACAGCGAAGCGTTTACGTTGAAGGTACCACTATCTTCAGAATATGTGATGGAAACATCAACTTCCGGATTCAGATCAGGATTGATCACTGAAAGGAACTTCATGTTGTCAGCGCCGACAATCATCAGCGATCTTTCAGTTGTTACTTCCATGATCTCGCGAATGATCTGCATCATACAAACTCCTGGAACTATGGGCAGACCGGGAAAGTGTCCTTCAAAGATCTTATGTGTGCGATTTATAAAAATCTTCGCCCGCACCGTACCATCAGAGGCGTCACGATTTATTATATTATAAAAATCGTTTAGCAGGATCATTCTTTTTGAATACGGGTCAATTTTATGCTCATCTTGAAAGTATGATGGTCGACCTCAATTGTTGCCGGAGTGGGGAATACTGATCCGGGGGTACGCACGGTGACCAATCGTTTACCATTATCGCCCCATTCCAACCGTTGTAAAGAAGCACAATCTTTATTGGTAATGAAATAGGCGGTTCCATTTTTTTCTTTAAACGCAAAGTATACGTCATCACCAGTCGTATAGCGCTCGCCGCCTCTGTTTAAGAACGGTAAACCGAGCATGAGCGAAAAATCTTTTTCCAATGTCTGAATTACGGCTTTTCGATCAAATTGTTTAATCACCGACACCACGCTGAACCGGCCATCTTTTGTAAACGAAAAGTCAAAAAAAGTGAGGCCTGCTTCACTGGTAAATACAACTCTTTTTGAGCTATCGGGCATGTTCTTGACAAGCAACAAACCGCTGATATGTTTGCCCATAACGTCTACGCTTGCGTCGTACCATGATGTTTCTATCACTAACGGCAATAACCTGTCAGGGCAATCTTTATCGTTCGGGGCTTTTTGAAGATGTGCGTACTCAGATGCGCATCCAATTAAACAAATGGCGATGATCAGTTCAAAAAGCAAACACCGCATCTGAAAATTGTGCGTTTAATTTTTTATCCTTAAACAAGATGGTGGTCCGGTCGCCGGATCTTTCATTCATTTCAATAGAGTTTGCTGCAAAGTCTTTTTTATCCACTTTCAAAACGATAGTCGAAAAGAATTCACGAAGCGACCTTGTCGTAGGGTCCATTTCGAGAAGATAGGTTTTTTCGTCTTCAAATACCTTGACATTAAAATCTTTACTTTCCAACACCGTCCCCTGCACACAATCGATCATGATCTGATTGATTTGTTGAAAGAGCTTATTTGACCGTACGTTCACCATGTTTTCCTTCTGATCATCCCGGAATAACATTTTATCGCCGTTCATTATCATAGTGTATGTATACGGCTTGAGGTATTCTATTCTTACCTTGTTGCTTCTTTTAAACCAGAATTTTCCCGTCGAGGTAATTTTTTCTGTGAGCGCGGTCAGTACCTTCTCTTGTGTAAAGGTGCTTTCAATGGAGGCTATTTTCGATGACTCGGCGGCAAACTGTCTTTCAAATGCCCCCAGGTCCCCAACCGGACGATACCCTTGATGCTGCGAATAGCCAGTTGCAGAGATAAAGACAGCCGATACCAGGAGGATGAGCCAGCCCTTCTTTAGGTCGCACACAATTACAGGTTCTTTACACATATGCTTTTTCATTCAACAGCTGGTCTATCCGAACAATTTTGAGTCCAACCTTTTTTATGTGATCCAGCAGATCCGGCAAGATTTCCAGTGTCGTATTGCTGTAATCGTGAAGCAGTATTACATCGCCACCTTTCAACGACCGGGTAATTCGCTCCATCAAGACTTTACTGTCTTTGATCACTGTGTCAAATGACCGAACGGACCAACCGATCGTTTTATATCCACCCCCTTTTACCGCAGCTGCAACCATTGGATTGGTGACACCATATGGAGGTCTGAAAAACGCGGGCTTCGCGCCTATTGTTTTAAAGATTGCCTGATCAGTGCTGATCAACTCTTTTCTGATCGCCCCACCACTTTGAAGATCGAACGTTGCACGATGCCAATAACTATGATTGCCTACCAAATGACCGGATTCAAAAATTCGTTTTGTTAATTCGGGATTACTATCTACCCGATTGCCGATGCAAAAGAAAGCTGCATGGACATCGTGCGAATGAAGAATCCGTAAGATCTCTTCTGTTTTGCCGGCAACAGGACCATCATCAAAAGTAAGAGCGACACTATTCGACTCCCTGCTACCTTTGTACCTTACCGGGAGAAAAAACTGCGCTGACAATACAGCCGATCCATAAGTTAAAATGCCAAGATATAAAGTGGCAACAATCCAGTAATAAACACTGGAGATAGCATAGGTCTGGTCCGCGATAATGAGCGTCACCAAAACAACTCCAAAAATGATATTGACTGTACCGAATTTCAGCATGCACGCAATAAGATGAGAGAATAGTACTTCTCAAAATACGAGTTAATGATTAAAACATTCTTCAGGGGCCTTCCTGACTCTTTATCCAGCACGATCGCTGGCGTTTTGCCTTCACGAATGATCCTTGCCCCAAGCCACATTGCAAATGCGCTCGCCGTTGGATACTCTCCACAAAGATGCTTGAACGCGCCCAAGGATGCCCCAGGGAACAAATCAGCGGCGAGATTTTCAAGATCTGCGTCCGTGTCTTTTTCACCTGACTTACCTAATAACACAAGATCTATTTCGCTTGTCTCCAGCGAAGTTTCCTGAAAGAACCCACTTACCTTTTGCTTAAGTTCACTCCCGTATGAATTATAGATTGTCAAGACCGAGTCGAGAGAAACGACATTTCCCTCTCCTTTTTCTCCTGATAATGTAACGTATACGGCCCCCTCTCCATTAACTGTGCCCTTGCGGCCGTTTCGAAAGAGATTCAGGCTTGATGCACGGTCGCGAAAAATTCCAAAACGTTTTTGAATTGTATGGCTATAGGAAGTGATTTCGTCAACACCTCCCACAAGAAGGGACTGGTTGGCGTTTTCTTTTAACTCAAGTATCGCATCAATAAGTGCATGCTCGAACGAAAACGCACGCTGTGTGTAGGTCTGATTATATCCCTGACATTGAAGCAGCAATGCAATTTGTGATCCGATCGTATTGTGGGTGGATTGAATGAAAGGCGTGGGGTTCAATGCGTTTTCATTGTTCTCGATTAACTTCGTCAAGAATACGCCTGTATCCTCGAGGCATCCGAAGCTGGTGCCCGTGATTATCCCGTCCGGCGTATTGATCCCGGCCTGGCGAAGAGCCATTGTGCCGGCTGCAACACCCATTTTTATGACCCGGCTCATCCTTCGCAGTTGCTTTACATCGACGAATTGTGCGTAGTCGGGTTCAATGGCGCTTAGTTTGCTTCCCGAATAGTCAGACGGATTGGCAAGCAATGCTTCGTCACCCCAGGTTTTCTGAGGAGAGATGTTACCCATTCCTTTAATGTATACAGCCATCGTCGCTCCTATTTCAGGTCACAGAAAATATTATTGATGAACAGTTCCCTCCGAATCCAAATGAATTGCTCATCACGTGACTCACATTGATATTAGATTCAAACGCTACCTGTGGTTTGATATCAAGCCCTGGTATTGAAGTTTCAAATCTAAGATTTGGAAACACACATTGTTGTTCGATTGCCATGATAGAAAATACAGCTTCTATCCCACCACTGGCACCGAGCGTATGTCCGGTAAATGCTTTGGTGGAACTCAAACGAGGATACCGGTCACCATAAAGGCGCCTGACTGCAGTGCCTTCAGAAAGATCATTGTTGAGAGTACCCGTACCGTGAAGGTTGATGTAATCGATCTGGTCGGGGGAAAGACCTGCCATTGCCAACGCTTTCTGCATGGCTGCAAATGAGCCGCGGCCCTCGGGGGAAGAAGCGGTCTGGTGAAACGCGTCGTTAGTATTGGCGTATCCGCTGACCACACAAGAAGGTTTCAATTTGTGTTCGTCTTTCACACGATCGGAAACCAACACAACAAAACCTGCGCCTTCACCGAGATTCAGTCCATTTCTGCCGGCGTCGAAGGGCCTGCACGGATTTTGGTCGAGGATCATCAGGCTGTTAAATCCATTCAGCGTGAACTTTGAAAGTGAATCAGTTCCACCAGCGATTACCACGTCGAGAATATTATGTCGGATAAGTCTGGTGCCGAGTGCAATTGCATTGACAGACGACGAGCACGCCGTGTTGATCGTAGAAATGAATCCTTTCACGCCCAGGTCATCGGCAATAAGTTCCGTCGAGCTTCCGCATTCATGATGAACCACGTTTCGCAATCTTCCCCTGGAGGGATCTTTGAGAAAATCAACAAAGAAGCTTTCCGTCTTATCCATTCCACCGACCGTGGTGGCAGAAATCAGCCCGGTCCTCCACTTCTGAACATCAACACCCGATGCGGCAACGGCCTCTCTAGCCGCGCTTATTCCAAGCAACGCTGTCCTGGTCAGATCCGGGTTTACCGAGAGCTGAGCAGCCAGGTACGAGTTGGATGCCTTCACTTCACCGACAGGCAGGCTGTCTTTGTAGACGGTGTCAAATAAAGTGACCTTCCCAACACCGGAGGTATGGTTCTTAAACGACGTTAATGTTTCCGGGATTGACTTACCGATCGCTGAAATGACACCGGTGCCGGCTACATATACTCGGCCTTTCAACTTAATCAAGCGGTTTGGTTGGTCCTGATATATTCAGCTATGGTCTTGACGGACCTAAAAATCTGGGGACCATCCTGAGGATTAGCCATCTTGATATTGTAATGAGTCTGTAGCAGCACAATTAGCTCCAGGGCATCAATTGAATCCAGTCCGAGGCCTTCCACAAACAGGGGTTGATCGTCGCCGATATCCTCCGGTTTCAGGTGCTTCAAATTCAACGCCTCGATAATTTGCCTCTTAAGATCCGCCGTCAACTGGTCCATAATTCTTTTGATAAAGTTTCTGGAGCTGCTCCGCAGTATGCTCTAGCCCTCCGTCCTTTGATTTTTCCAGCAAATATAACAAAACATCATGTTGCTCCCCCAGCACATCTACCCAACCCGCGATGCATGCTTCAGTTTTCGGTGAAGCCATCACAATTTCAACGTATTCAACTAAGCGGGCGGCATCAAACTGTGGGAGCACAAAGAATGCATTTTCGCCTTTTATCCCCTGCCTGATGCATATTTCTCCCGCAACGATGTTCGACAACGTGTAGACAAACAACGCCGGACTGGCAATTGTTTTTGTGGACTCAAAATATTTAAGGTCTGTATCCAGACTCGCATTCGAATTTGACAATACCACTGCAATGCGCTCGGGGAGGTATTTATCCAGCAATTTTTCGTCTTTGAGCAAAATTTCAGAGCCAAGAAATCCAAGCTTTGAAAGCCGGTCCATTTTGTAAAATTTCGGATATGCAATCGATAGCCACGCGAAAGCCGAATTCATAAATTCATCAAGATTATTCCCCTTGTTCTCGTAGACGATTTGTCCACCAAGGGCAATGATCCGGTTACTTATACGGCAATGTTTGCTTATATAATTCATTTACAGGGGACAAGATATTAAAGGCTTTGGACCCGAATTAGTCTTGCCAGTCCTTTTATTGCCTTTTCGTGTGCTCTGACAAACGGATTGGTTTGATCCCAAACGTAGCCGGCAAGCACAGAACATATCTGGCTTTTTACGACAGGGTCAGGCTTATTTGAAAAGAAAATGGTCTCAAGCGTGCCGTCGTACCACGCCATTACGAAGGTTCTGAAAGTGTCGACACCTTGTCTTATAAAATTTGTGTAGTCCTCATCCCAGTTGACCTTTTCACCACGGAGTTTACGGATCACCATTTTGCTGGCCAGGTGGCTGGAAACTGTTGCGAACATTACGCCTGAAGAAAAGATCGGGTCGAGAAATTCCGTCACGTTTCCTGTCAGGACAAAACCATGGCCATAAAACTTATCAGTGGTAGCGGACCAAGCCTCAAGCTTGCGCGGTTCGAACACCCAGGACGCATCGCCGAACCTGTTTTTGAGGTATTCATTTCCCTGAATGCACTTCCTGAATTTTTCCGATTGGTCACCCTCGATGCTTTCGAAAAAATCAAAGTCACCTACAAAGCCGAGGGACGTTACTCCGTTCGAAAAAGGAATGACCCATGTCCAGACTCCCGGGGCATACATGACAGCAATGATCCTATTGGGTTCATCGTGATTGTTCCGGTGAACGTCGGTTACGTGAGCAAAAATGGATTTACGGGGATCAAGGCTGGAGGGCTTGTCGAGGTTAAACAAGCGCGGTATCACCCTCCCATATCCACTGGCGTCTACGATAAACCTCGCCTGGATTTGTTCTGTTGTGTTGTTATTATGCTGAACTGTAGTTGATGAACTTTCGTCGGGAAAGAATTCTATTCCAGTCACCGTCGTTTCAAAATCCACCTGCACTCCGCGGCGTTGAACTTCTGAAATCAATGCAAGATCGAAATCTGCGCGTTGCACCTGCCAAGTCCACGTCCATCCGTTAGAAAACTGGTCAGAGAAGTTGAAGTCGGCTACCTTATCGTCCTTCATGAACTTGGCGCCGAACTTCTGCTGAAAATTTTTGGCTTTGACCACCTCAATGAGGTCTGTATCCTCCAACACTTCCATACAACGGGGCAACAAACTCTCTCCAATTACAAAACGCGGAAACTTTTCGCGCTCAACAACCCGCACGGAGAATCCGCTTTTGTGGATCATCGCCGCAGCAATTGATCCTGCCGGACCACCTCCAATTACAAGGACATCTACTTGCTCGCTCATCTTTGTCAATCTCCTTTTCCTCTTTATTTTTTTTCTTCAACAGGCCTGCATACCAATAAGGTGTGACTCACGCCGACATAATCTGTCTGTTCAATAACCTCCAGGCCGGCACTTTCTATGCAGCGAATGAAGACGTTCGAGTCGTACATCTGGCTATTACCATTGGCCATTACCGTAAAGTAAAGTGAGGTCTGCTGCAGGGAAAAAGCTGATGCTTCAAATCGCTGACGATCCCAGAAAGTCTCCAGGATATAGATAAAACCGCCGGGATTAAGTGCGCGCTTACAACGGCTAAGGATCGAAACGATCTGCGCTTCAGAAAAACAGTCCAGGAACTGGCTCATCCATATTGCATCGTAGCCGGTTGGAAATTTTTGTGTCTCGTCAAGAACGTTCAAGGGATAGAACGATATCCGGTTTCCGTATCCCTTCTTTTCAATCTGCTCCTTTGCCACGTCCACATGGCCGGGCAGATCCACAATGGTGATCTTGACGTCGCCGTCATAGTCAAAACTTTGCAGTGACCACTTTCCGGTGTTCCCACCTATGTCCAATAAAGTTTTCGGCTTGTGTTTATATACATGCGGTAATGCTTCCGGAAAAGCATTGTCGGAGTAATAGTGATCGAAAGAGAACCAGCTCTCCTTGACCTTTTCGGGAAGATCGGTGGACAGCGCCTCATAGATGGTGGGCCATTGTCCGAATACTTTGAGACCTTCCGGTTTTTGATTTTTTATGCTTTCCTCGAGGAAAAACATGCCCTTATAACATACATCGTGTGTGAAGTCCATGTTTACTTTCGTCAGCTCGTCATGAAGGATGAAGTATGCGGTTTTGGTGATCTTATACTTTCCTTCGTTCACAGTGAGGAGTCCGATACCAAGCGCTGCTTCGACCAATACGCGAACGCCATAGTCAGACAGGTTTACTTCTTTAGTGATTTCTTCCAGTGTTGCACCTTTTCGGTGTGACTCAACTACACTTAGTATTCCGCTGTTTCGGAGCACACGGGTTGCCTGGAACACAAATGGTGCAAAGGTGATCCATTGTGCTTCTTCCTTTGCCTTTAATGCCGACAGGTGTTCATTCTCAAAAAAATTCATCTTCGATTAATTGTTTTCCTTTTGTAAGATAATTGCTGCATTGCAACCTCCAAAACCAGACGCCGTTTTCAGGCAGGTTTTAAGCGGGCGTTTTTCAAGATGCCTTATCACATTTACCGGTTGAGACACTCCCAACGTTTCAAATCCCTTCGATGGAATTAACGCATCCATCAACAGGCTCTGTGCACTCATTGACACCTCGGCTACACCTGCAGCTCCCAGCGTATGACCAAAGTATCCCTTCAGGCTATTAAGGGGAATTTCGTTCATGCCCAACAACGAAAAAGCTTTCGCTTCCATTTCGTCGTTATAGAGCGTAGCCGTACCGTGAGCCGATATAAAATCTATTTCCGTCGTTGTGATCCGCGATTCTTCCATCGCTTGCTTTACAGCAAAGACCAGTTCTTCGCCGGTTCGTGATGGACCGGAAATATGGTTGGCGTCATTGCTCAACCCACCGCCGAGTATTCTGATTTTTGGCTTGAGTCCCAAGATGCCTGGATCGGAGGAGAGTACTATAGCAGCTGCACACTCTCCCAGGTTAATGCCTTTTCGGTCGGCATCGAACGGCCTGCATGGCTCCGGGCTGAGCGCCTGCAAACTTTGAAAGCCAGAGATTATAAAGCGGCTTAAGACATCAGTTCCCACAATCAGTGCATGGTCGTATTCTCCATTCTCAATCATTCTCTTGCCGACGACCAATGCCATAACACCGGATATACAGGCATTGGAAACAACCAATGATGTTTTGAAGCCAAATCGTTTTGCCAGGAAGTCCGCCGTCGTATGTAAATGGATCCGGGGATGAGCGGGTTGTCCCTCCTCCAGGAAACTGATATTACCTTTTGTGGATGAGAGAATAAATAAGGTCCTGGCCGGCGGGATAGATAACTGAGACATTACGTCTTCAATCGCAAGGCAGGATAGCAGTTCAAATCTTGTTGAGGTTCCATCCTGCTGCACTTTTGGAATGGCCCCTACATAAAAGGGCGCCGGACTGAGGCTGGGGTCATCCACCAATGCTATTCCTGAAATGCCCTCGCTCACCTTCTGGAAATTAGTTCGTGACGTTGAACCCAACGGTGACACTACTGAATCAGCAACCATCCAAACTTTCTTCATTTCATCAAATCAGGTTCTGTCTCTGCTTCCACTCCTCAAAAAAAGCCGGCAAGGTAAGCTGAAGCTGAAAATCCTTTAAGTCGACAAACACCTGCACCGAAGATCCTTTTGCAACAAGTGTTTTTCGGCTTGCTTCAAATATTTTATAGTCGAAGTTTACCTTGTCGGCAGCATTTTTATCAAACGTTGTCAGCACTTTTACAGTGTCGCCATATCGCAGGGGTTTGCTGTAATCACAATGAACGGAGACTACAGGAAGCGCCAGGCCGTGCTTGTAGCAGTCAAGGTAAGAAAAGCCATGCGCCTTGCCGAATGCTTCGCGGCCATCTTCAAAATATCGCAGGTAATGTCCATGCCAGACAATACCCAATGGATCGGCTTCATTAAATCTGACAGTGACTTCGGTCTCGTGGCTAAGCAAAATGTTCCTGTTAAAAAAATAAGGATGCCGCTAAATTTTTGTGACTTGACTTATGGCCTAAAATGCTTCTTTCGCCACATTTCAAATTCTTTCTTTTCCATCTTTGTAAGAATACCATAAACGCAACCTGCCCAGAAGTTACGCATTCCAAACCCCTTTGGCGGAGCAGCCATTCGTTCGCTGAAAAGCACTTCCTTGCTGTCCATATTTATAAAGGTGACCCAGATCGATCCTTCTTCATTCGGCTTGCTAAAACTTTCCACCATAAACATCAGTCCGATACCGCTCTTACCTTTGAAGTCGTATCCGGCAACGGTCTGCTCCACATCGGAAGGCTTTATGCGCAGGTAATCCTTTTGTTCGTCCGAGAACATGCTCATTACATCCAGCTCCGCGTTATGATCCTTTGTAACATCAGTGGCATTTTCAACTTTCTTCTTGTCGATAGCCTTGGCAACATCGTATTTTTCCGGCTCAGCGATAATGAGCGCATTCCATGCATCCAGCAAATGGCGCACATCGGACTCTGAACCGAATTTCTCGCGGTCCCCGATGAACTTGGCATTTGTAAAATCCAAACCCAGCCAGGTAACAGGTACATCTTCCTTAAAAACATCGCTCTTTGTTTGAGCAAATGTTGCTGATGAGATCATTATAAAGAGCGCAATCAACTTACAGAGTTTCATATGTAATTATTTTAGGATTGTATTTTGGCAAAAATTCGCATCTCGCATGAGCACAACAACTCACCCTTATGTTCTATTTTACCCTGCACCACTGTTATGTCCAAAACTTTATTTATGACCTTTACGGAAGTAGTGATCGTGGAGTTTTGTTTTGGGAGCACTCTAACCCTCAAATCTTTGATAGCCGCGATATAGCCGATCGGAATTGGTAACTTTTTTAATGCACATTGATAGCCGACGTGTACTGCTGCCGTCTGCGCAATATTTTCAACCATCCCGGGCTCAGCAAAGTGGCCGAGAGTCAAAAAAACATTATCAGGTTCAATGGCGAATTGTGTTATCACGTGGTCATCGTTCGCTTCCAGTAACTCGTGGACCATAACTATGGGTTTTCGCTGAGGCAGGTACTGGAGGATGTCGGTCCGGGTTGCAAGCATTCCCGCAAAAGTTGACTATTTTCCCCAAAAATTAAAATAATTAAACCATTGTTCGGGGTAGATCTTTACTTTTTGTTCGAGTTCCTGGGTAAAGTTTGAAAGTAAACGGTCCATAAAATCGGCTTTTGATTCATCCTTGGATCGTTCGAGCAGGTCGCTCCCGTAAAAATGGTAGTGGGTAGGTGATTCTTTGAAAGCAAACACTACAGAAACGGGAACTTTGAAGGTGGAAGATAACAAAAAAGGCCCCTGTGGAAAATGGGCTTCCTCTCCCAGAAAGCGTTTCACCACCGTTTTATTGCCTTCCAGGTAACGATCTGCGTGCAGGCAGATCAGTTCATTTTTTTGCAACGCTTCGCCCATTGCATACACATGCGACATATCGGGCTTGATCAGGATCACATTGAGATTTCTTCCGCCGGTAACTTGCTGGAGATAATCTTTGATCTGCTGATGTTCCCCGTCATACATCACAACATTTATACGCGTATCCAACCTTCTCAACAAATGGCCCGCAGCTTCCCAATTCCCAACGTGACCGCTGAGGAGAATTCCCCCTCGCCCTCCTTTCACGATTTGACGCAGATTCTCCTCTCCGTCAAAATCATAAGTAAACTTATTATCAATGCCTGCCATAACCACCACTTTATCCAATATGGTTTGGCCGAAGACGTAATAGTTTCGATAGATGGAAAGGATGGATCTTAAGCGTCCATACCGATGGAAGTGCCGGAAATAGTGGTAAATGTGCTTAGAAGACGACCAGGAAAAGATCAGATAATAAAACGCAACGAACCGAAGAAGCACGTACGCCGGAGAAAGGCCGAATGTCCTGATCACAAAAACAAAGATCCTGTATCCGAGCGGAGTTCCTTTAGACTTTCCCTGCCAGCGCGGCATAGATTAAGAAACTACTTTCTCACCGACGCGCTTTACGACGTAATCGTAGAAACTTTTGAAAGTATCGATGTTGGTAAAGTCCTCGGGCTTTACCTTAAAACCAAAGTTACTTTCGATAACGACTACCAGGTCGATGTAATCAAGACTGTCTAGTTCCAGCGTCTCCCGCAGGTTGGCTGCAGGCTGGATCTTTTCAGGATCTACCTCGAATTCGTTAACTAAAAAACCATTAATCTTTTCAATGATACTAGCTGTTTCCATCACGGTTTCTCCACTTTTTAACAATCAAAGTTGAATTTGTTCCTCCAAATCCAAAAGAATTCGACAAAAATACATCAATATTTTTATTCATTGTCTCAGCGATGATATTGAGACGAGCGGAATCTTCATCAGGGGTTTCAAAATTGATATTTGGTGCAATAAATGAATTTTGCATCATCAGCAGGGAATAAACGATTTCGCTGGCGCCAGCCATCCAGCATTCATGTCCAGTCATTGATTTTGTGGAACTAACGGGCGTATTCGCTTCACCGAAAACGTCGTAAATTGCTTTAGCTTCGCTCGCATCTCCGGCAGGTGTTGAAGTTGCATGCGCATTTATGTAATCAATTTCAGACGCTTGTAATCCTGAAGCTTTTATGGCCATCCGGAGCGAACGTGCGGGACCCTGGACACTGGGGTTCGAGATATGCTCGCCATTGGACGAAAAACCGTAACCTATAATTTCGCCGAGAATTTTCGCGCCGCGTTTTTGCGCTGACTCCAGACTTTCTACGATGACAGTAGCCGCTCCGCCGCTGGGAACCAGTCCGTCGCGATGTTTGTCAAACGGCCTTGAAGCGCCCTTGGGATCGTGTTCGCGAATTGAAAAAGCACCCAGGGCGTCAAAGTTTCCCATAGAATAGACATTTATCTCCTGTGCTCCTCCACAGATAATACAGTCCTGCATCCCATTTCTAATGAACATTGTAGCAAGACCGATAGCGTGCGAACCACTTGCACATGCAGCGCTTACCGTAAAGTTAATGCCTTTTAAGCTGAAAATGGTCGCCAGGTTCATGTTCACCGTGGAGTTGAGAACCTGGAAAACATTTCCAGATCCGACCATCATCGTGTCTTTCTTTTCTCTGATAATATCGATCGCCTCGATCACTGGTTGCGCCGAGCTGTCGTTGCCATAAATTATACCTACTTCCCGATGGGAAAGAAAATCGTGGTCTATTCCAGCCTGATTCAGGGCTTCCTGGGTGGCTAGGTACGCAAATTCTCCCTGCTCTGGAAGCATTACCCGGGCTCTTCGGTCGAGAATGCCCTTGAGCGCAG
>DASVBA010000527.1:0-4949 GCA_036376095.1 Chryseolinea sp. | reverse complement strand
CGACCTCATGAAGACATCGGCTCATGCAGAACAAGCGGGGGCTGAATGGAACTGGCAGGGCAGGATGATCGTAAGAGGCAAAGTAAAATGGGTCGAGATCCGCTCTAATCACACTAGGAATTCAGACGGCACCATCTTGCGCAGAGGAATAATACAGGATATTACGGAACGAAAAGAGACTGCGAAAGAGAGCGAACTCCGGTACCAGGCGCTGGTTGAACGGTTGCCTATTGGCGTGGCCATATACAAACAAGGAAAACTGTTGTTTGCAAATACTCAGGCACACGTAATCCTGGGCGCGGATAAGTCCCAAAATTTGATAGGTACTGATGTCCTGAATTTTGTTGAACCTGAACATCACCAAAGAATAATCCGACGAATGAAAGAGGTTGCTGAGGGTTTGCCCGGAGCCATGGTGGAGCAGAAGTACATTCGATTGGATGGAAGACTTATCGACGTTGAAACCACAGCCTTCCCTTATAACTATCGCGGGGAACAATGTGTGCAGATTATCTTCAGAGACATAACAGAACGAAAGCAAGCAGAGGCTCACATCAGAAAAAATGAAGCGCTTCTTGCTCAGTTGTTTCAAAACGTTCCCATTGCAGTGGTTCTGTTGAATGAGTTTGGAAAAGTTGAGCAGGCGAACAAGGGTTTTGAGGAGATGTTTGGATATACCCTCGCCGAGTTGCGGGGAAGAAGTATCAATGATTTTATCGTTCCCGAGGAGCTAACACATGAAGGTGTGGACCTCAATAATCTTATTGCAAGCCATCGTGTGGTAAGTATTGAGACCATCAGGAGGCACCGGAACGGGACGATCGTAAATGTTATCCTTTATGGAATGCCCGTCATGCTCAATAATCAAACAATCGGAATTTATGGCGTCTATGTTGACATTACACAACGACAGCGCGTCGAAGAGGAACTAAAAATCCGCAATACCGAGCTGGACAATTTTGTGTATAAAGTATCTCATGATTTGAGAGCGCCACTTTCGTCAATTCTGGGATTGGTCAACCTGGCAAAGCTTCCCGGCAACACGGATAACCCAATGGACTACATTGATATTATCGGCTCGAAGGTTGAACATCTCGATCATTTTATTGGTGATGTCTTGAGTCATTCCAAGAATCTTAAAATGGACTTGACTATCGCTAAAGTTGATTTCAACTACATCATCGATCAAACTTTTAATGACCTGAATTACCTTGAAGGAGCTAAAGGGATGAGCCGTATGGTCAAGGTCGATGGAATTGACTTTTACAGTGATCCATGGCGCATTGCTGAAATTCTCAGAAATCTTATCTCTAACGCGATAAAATATCGCAAGCTTGATCAGGTTGCATCGGAGATTGGAATCAAGATCAATGTGGATCATCTGCGTGCTGAGATCGTATTTGCTGATAACGGAATTGGAATTGAAGAAAAGAATCTAACAAGGGTATTCGAAATGTTTTACCGGGCTACTGAACAGTCAGATGGATCGGGCATCGGATTGTACATCGTAAAGAATGCGGTCGACAAACTTGGCGGGCAAATTTCATTGGCAAGCCGCTTAGGTCAGGGGACACGGTTTAGCATCATACTGCCGAACCGAATCAACAGTGTAGTGAGCAAAGTGCCTTCTTCGATTGGAGTAGAAGAGCAATGAAAATAGTAGAAGTTGCAACAAAAGAGCACGACCACGAATTCCTGATGCTGCCGGTCAGGCTGTACAAGAATGAGACGCACTGGATTCGACCGCTCGACAAGGATATCCTGGCAGTTTTTGACAAACAAAAAAATAAAGCATTCCGACACGGCGAATGCCAGCGCTGGTTGTTATATGGTGAAAGCAATGAGGTAATTGGAAGGGTATCGGCCTTTGTTAACCAAAAAACGGCAATGAAAGGCAACGATCAGCCTACTGGTGGAATGGGTTTTTTTGAATGTATAGACAACAAGACGGCGGCATTTATGCTGTTCGATCAATGTCGTGAGTGGTTGGCTTCAAGGGGAATGGAAGCGATGGATGGTCCCGTTAATTTTGGAAACCGCGACAGGTGGTGGGGCCTGCTAATTGACGGATTCGATCAGGATCCAAACTATCAATGCAACTATAATTTCCCCTATTATCAGCAATTCTTCGAAGACTACGGATTCAAGGTATATTTCTATCAGTATACCTTCCACCGTCCCGTTGAAGGTCCGCTTTCACCAAAATTATGGGCAAAGGCGGAAATGATTGCCAAGGACCCGGACTACGAGATCCGTTACCTAAGAAAGGATGAGGTAAGCAAACTACCGGAGTATATCCTTAAGGTCTACAACAAGGCGTGGGCAAATCGTTATGAAAATCCGGAGCTGTCTATGTTACAGGCAGAACTTATCGTGAAACAAATGAAACCGATCCTCGACAGGCGTCTCCTTTATTTTGGATTTTATAAGGGAGAGCCCGTGAGTTTCTTTCTTTCACTGCCTGAAATCAATCAGGTCTTTAAGTATGTCGATGGAAAGCTGGACCTGATTGGGAAGCTCAAATTCCTGTGGCACACTTTGATGAAAACAAACCGGAAGGCATTCGGGATCCTTTTTGGGGTTGTTCCTGAACATCAGGCAAAAGGGTTGGATGGAGCGATGGTACTCGAGTCACGGCGTGTACTGCAGGATTTGTATAAGAGGTACGACGAATATGAGATGAATTGGATCGGGGATTTCAACCCAAAGATGATAAACGTGGTTGAACAGGTCGGCGGAAAGGTAAACAAAAAACATGCAACCTATAGGAAGCTATTTGATGAGACAAAACCTTTCAAGAGAGCTCCGATACTTCAATAGGCGTATCCATTGCGAGAAGACATGGTAAATGCAAAAAATTGATTTCACGCCGGCAGGGTTTTTTGCCGGAGTTCCGGATTGACTAATTTTGAACCGAACGAAAGCATATGAGTAAGAAGACCGGAATATTACTTATCAACCTGGGTACACCTGATAGCCCCTCGGTATCTGACGTCCGTTCCTACCTGGCGCAATTTCTTAATGATCCCCGTGTTATTGATATCCCCTGGTTAGCAAGGAAGTTGCTGGTCAATGTTGTGATCGTGCCATTTCGAGCGCCCAAATCGGCGGCTATCTACCAAAAGCTATGGACAAAAGACGGCTCGCCGCTTCTTTATTATAGTAAAAAGGTTGAAGGACTTCTGCAGAAGGAACTTGGTGAAAATTTTGGCGTCCATCTCGCCATGCGTTATAAGAATCCCTCTATTCCATCGGTCCTGGAAGAGATGAGGAATAAGAACTATGGGAGAATAATTGTGCTGCCCATGTTTCCCCAATATGCATCGGCTTCAACCGGATCAGCGCACGATGAAGTAATGCGGGTGGTAAGACAATGGTGGGTAATTCCAGAGATCAAGTTCATAGATCAATACTATGCACAACCGTCATTTATTGATGCGTTTGTAGAACGTGGTCGCCAGTACGACCATACCTCCTACGACCATGTCCTGTTTTCATATCACGGATTGCCAGAAAGACAGGTCGACAAAGTTCACATCAACGGAAAATGTGCCGATAACGACTGCATAAATACTATCAACGAAGAGAATAAATTTTGCTATCGCGCAACCTGTTATGCAACGACGAGGTTATTGGTTGAAAGACTGGCGATCCCAAAGGAAAAGTACACAGTTTGTTTTCAGTCACGACTCGATCAGAAGTGGCTTCAGCCTTTTTCAGACAAAGTGGTGGAAGAGTGTGCTGCCAAAGGCATGAAAAAAATTCTGGTATTTAGCCCAGCGTTCACTGCCGATTGTTTGGAGACTATCATTGAGATTGGCGATGAATACCAGCATCTGTTCAAACAGGGCGGAGGTGAGAAGGTCCAACTCGTTGAAAGCCTAAACGATCATCCCTTGTGGATAAAATGCTTAAGAGAGCTCGTATTGGAAGGTTAGACCGAAGGTCAAATTGTTGATATCCGTGATAGCCTTTTCATAATTTCCTGCTTGTATAGCGGACCAACTGGCAGCTCGGTCTTGCTTACAAACACCGAATGATGATCGTAAGAGTCAACTTTCTTGACTGCGACAATAAAAGACCGGTGTATACGCATGAATTCAGTTTCCGGCAACATTTCCTCTAGCGCGGTGATCGTTTGTTTTGTAATGATCTGTTGATCCCTGACAAATATCCGGACGTAATCCTTCAGGCTTTCGATATAGCGGATCTCGTCGACCATGACCTTGACCATTTTACGGTCCGCTCTCACGTACAGAAATCGATCCGTTTGTTTGCTTAAAATGGTTGCAGGCGATGGAGCAATGCGTTGTTCGAGGTCCAGCACTTTATGCACCGCCCTTAAAAACCGATCAAAGGAATAAGGTTTCAAAAGGTAATCAACAGCTCCTAATTCAAATCCCTCGACCGCGTAATCGCGATAAGCGGTAGTGAAAATAACCTTCGGTGCGTGAGGCAAACTCCGCAAGAGTTCGGTTCCAAGCAGTCGTGGCATCTGTACATCCAGAAAAATGAGGTCTACCTGATGTTGCTGAAGAAATTCAAAGGCCGCCATAGCATGATGACACTCCTTGACCACCTGCAACACCGGCGTTTCACTGATATAATGATTCAGGATTTCCAACGCTGGAGGCTCGTCGTCGACAAGAAGGCAGCTGAATTTATTCATGACGCATCCGGTAATCTAAGTTTATCCAATTGAATCACCAACACTACTACAAATGTGTCCGGGTCTTCAGTGATACGAAGGTCATGACTATCGGGATACAAAAGTTGTAATCTTCTTTGAACATTAATAAGTCCAACAAGAAATGAATCCTTCGCTTTTGAATTCTCCGCAGGTTTGCCATTTATCAATTTGAAGGTCAACACCGGCAGCGAAACATTCAAATCCAGGCTGATCCACGCGAGATCTGTCATCTCATTAGCGCCATGCTTGAAGCTGTTTT
>DASVBA010000513.1:0-2693 GCA_036376095.1 Chryseolinea sp. | reverse complement strand
CTGGTAACACAAAAGGCGTCCGCCGGATATTTGTCAGGCTATCAGGATGTGGAATATGTCAAAGACCTGCCCAAGATCAGCATGCCCGTGTTGCCAAAGAACAGAACTTACCGGGCCTTTGAGATCCAGGGCGATTCAATGTTGCCTATGCAACCCGGCACTATTATTTTTGGTGAGTACATTGACGATTTTGAGTCCATCAAAAATGGAAAGCTTTATATACTGGTAACCAGACAGGACGGGATTGTCTTTAAGCGGGTTTTCAATTTTGCCGGCGATGAAGCGAAATTGTTGCTGGTGTCGGACAACCGCCAGTATCAGCCGTATGGTGTGGATGTCGAGGATGTTTTGGAAATCTGGTATGCGAAAGCATTTTTCTCAAATCAATTTCCAGATCCGCAGAGCTCATCCAGTGTTGCTGCCGATCAATTGGCTCATACAGTTCTCTCACTTCAGGAGGAGATTAAGAGGCTAAAAAAGAAGTAAACCTCGATAAGTACGTTGCAGGAATGATGAGCCGTATTTATCGCAGGTTGACTCCTTTACTTGAAGGAACTGCTATCGATCGTTCTCATTCTTTGAATACGACCCTTCAATAGGATGTCAAATGATTATCCGGACGTGAAACGTTTTGAAGAATATTGCCAATCCGAGATACGATCGCTGATTAGTCACTTAAAAGATTATGACCGGCAGGGGAAAGCTGAAGCCCTTCATCAGGTTCGGGTAGACATAAAGAGAATTAAGTCGATTCATTCTGTCATTAACGGTTGTGTGAAAGGATTCAAAGCTCACAGGAGTTTCATGCCTTTCCGGAATATTTTCCGAAAGGCTGGAAGAATAAGGGACCGCGATGTTCTCGGCCGCCTGCTCGAGCAGTACAACGTAGATGAACGCGCTGATGACTTGATGCCTGGAAACGCGAAGCGAAAGGTCGCCGCATTTAGATCGGGCATACCTCGCATGATTGATGGGGTAAGAAAGTGCGCACCGGGGCTGATAGTCTTTTCAAAGAAAGTGCATCATAATGATTTCAGGTCGTATGTGGTCAACAAAAAAAAAGAGGTAAGATCTCAGTTGTACCCGCGGCCGAATATGGCCATCATTCACAAAGTGCGTAAAGGAATTAAGGAAATACTTTATTTGTCGGAACTTGGGAACGGTAGTACAAAGAGAGAGTCAAAGTTTTATGAAAATATGCAGGACGTTATCGGTGGCTTTCATGATAAGCAGGTACTGCTTGAGCTACTGATGAAAAAAAGTGTCAGCGCCAATTCTGCACAGCTCCGCTTGATTAGATCGGATTGTCTGGCAGACAAAAAGGAGATCTTCCGCCTGGCAGCCAATTTCTACAAAAAATAAAAGCAAGGAGTCTTGGTCGTTTGGAGAAGGAAAAACCGACCGTTAAGGTCTGGTTTTTCCGTTAGTGCCGAAGGCGGGACTCGAACCCGCACAGCTTGCGCCACACGCCCCTGAAACGTGCGTGTCTACCAATTTCACCACTTCGGCATAAAGAAATGTTGGGACACTTGCGTATCCCAACATTTGCCCTTCCGCTGGAAGGATTTTTGGTGCCCAGAACTGGACTCGAACCAGCACACCCTTTCGGGCGCTACCACCTCAAAGTAGTGCGTCTACCAATTTCGCCACCTGGGCATTTTTCTCGGAGCGAGGGCGACAAAAGTAAGAAGCTTTGGAGATTTAACAAAGGCTAAGCACGACCGTCATTTTTTTATTTATGACCATGAGAAACGAGAAGACTTTCACACCCACACCCACACACCAACTCATAACCCATAACTCCTAACTCATAACTCTCCTTGAGCCGAGAATGGGATTTGAACCCACGACCTGCTGTTTACGAAACAGCTGCTCTACCCCTGAGCTATCTCGGCCTATATTGCCCTTAACAAGCGAGAACCCTGTAAATTACTAAATTGTCCCAATTATGCTTTCGAAGAAATGTAAATATGCCATTCATGCGCTCATTCACATGGCCAAGAACCCTTCGAGCAAATTCCTTATCAAGGATATTTCTGTGGCTTGTTCGATTCCTAAAAAATTTTTGGAGACCATATTATTGGACTTAAAGAGGGCGGGAATTTTAGGTAGTAAGCAAGGAAAGGGTGGGGGTTATTTGCTGAGGCGAGCGCCTTCTGAGGTTAACCTGGCCGAAATAGTGCGACTCTTTGATGGTGCTATCGCTGCCGTGCCTTGCGCGACATTCAAATTCTACGAACGCTGTGAAGAATGCAAAGACGAAGAGACCTGCAGCGTAAGACACGCATTTCTGCAGGTCAGAAACGCCACGGTCGAAATGCTGAAAGGAGACACGCTGGAGGATATGGTAAAAACGGAGGCAAAACTTCGCACGAAGAAAAAGAAGGCCCCTTAATACAGGGAAAAGACGGATCTTTTTTTGATCTTTTTAAACTATAGTCCCAAATTCACAGTTAGACTATAAAAAAATTATAAACCCTTAAAAGCATATCATATGGCAATCAGACTAGGCGATGTCGCACCCGATTTCACAGCAGAGACCACGGAAGGAACCATCAAATTTCATGAATGGCTGGGCTCAAGCTGGGGTGTGCTGTTCTCGCATCCCGCAGACTTTACTCCCGTATGTACCACTGAACTTGGCGAGGTCGCAAAATTACGTGGCGAATTCGACAAGCGTAACGTAAAGGTGC
>DASVBA010000512.1:0-3255 GCA_036376095.1 Chryseolinea sp. | reverse complement strand
TCACCTTTGCCTTTCCCTCCAATGGCCAGTCCGGCTACTTTGTAATAGTTGTATCCATGATATTTCCCCTGGCCATCGATGAGCAGGTCTTTCTTTTCATATACCAGATTCTGACGGTTATATTCTCCCATTTCAAAATCAGGTATCAGCTGAATAGCATAAGTAGGACAGGCTTCTTCACAGTAGCCACAGAAGATGCAGCGGGAGAAGTTTATCCTGAAGAATTCCGGATAGCGGCGACCATGTTCATCTTCGGTTGCCTGTAGCGAAATGCAATCAACAGGACATGCCGCGGCGCACAGGTAGCACCCCACGCATCGTTCACCCATATCGGGATCGCGAGTCAATACAATTCTGCCTCTCCATCTCGTGGTGAGCTTATTTTGTTGTTCAGGATACTGAACGGTCTCACGCTTATGAAACATATGCATAAACGTGATCCACATACTTCTTACAATACTGAACATAAACTTCTTTTTAATTTGTGATTCACCAATTACCCTTCATTGACAAGCATTATTCCCGCTGTGATCATTAGATTTATCAGCGTTACTGGCAATAATATTTTCCATCCGAATTCCATCAGCTGATCATACCTTGGCCTCGGAAGGGATGCCCTCAGCAGGATGAATACTCCGATAAAAATGAAAGTCTTTATTACAAACCATACCAATGGAGGAAGAAATCCAGGCCCAAGCCATCCACCGAAAAACAAGCACACGATTAAGCTTGAGATCAGTGTTATACCCAGATATTCTCCGACGAAGAACATACCGAACTTCATCCCGGAATACTCCGAGTGAAATCCCGCGATCAATTCGCTTTCGGCTTCAGGAATGTCGAACGGCAGACGATGAGTTTCCGCGATACCTGCTATAAAGAAGATGATAAAGCCCACAAACTGCGGGACAACAAACCATAAACCTCTTTGAGCTTCCACGATATCGACAAGACTGAACGAACCGGCCATTAATACGGTGCCCATAAGCGCCAGTCCCATAAACACCTCATAAGAGATCATTTGAGCTGCACCTCTCATTGCGCCCAATAAGGAGTATTTGTTATTCGATGCCCACCCTCCAAGAATAATACTGTAAGCGCCCATAGACGACATCGCCAGGAAAAAAAGTATCCCAATATTCATATCGGCAACGATAATACCCGGCGCGAAAGGAACGATCACAAAACTTAGAAATACAGTGATCATAACGATGGCGGGGGCCATAACGAACACAACCTTGTCGGCAAATGGAGGAATCCAATCTTCCTTAAAGAAAAGTTTTAGTGTGTCGGCGAGAACAATGAGAACACCAAATGGCCCTGCCCTATTCGGACCATAGCGGTCCTGCCACAACGCCAGCAGTCGTCGCTCGAGCCAAATCAACCCGGGCGCAACGATGAGCAGTCCGGCGAGAATTCCCCCGACTATGAACAAGTGATTTAAGACTGACTCATCCATATTAGCTCTCTTTAATTATCGCCCAAGAGGGCAATTCAACAAATGGCAATCCAGGGAGGCCATACGGTAAGCCGCCAATTCCCTTCGTAATGGTTTCATTGATCTTGACGGGCAAATTGTACGCTTGTCCATCGATTTCGAAACTCAACATGTCATTATCTCTTACGCTCAGTTGGACTGCATCGTCAGGATTTAAGCTGACATAAGGTTTTGGTGATCGCTCGGCAACGGATGGCGACTGTGCACTAAGTTCTTCCGATCCAAAAATGTGATGAAGCGGCACCATCAATAGATGTCCTTCCAGGGAAATGAACTTCTCAGGTACGGACGTGTAATACTCCGGAGTGCGGTCTGTTCCTTCGAAAAGTCTTATGCCAGGATCACCCCCGCGCAACGCACCGCCTACTTCTTGCTGGTACTTATTGATCGATTGAACCGAGTTCCAACCTGGAGACCAAAAGAATGGGATCATCGACGAAGGCGGAAGTCCCCGGTAACCCTCCATTGTATATGACAATGCGGAATCCGGATCAAGGGGTGGCTTGGGCTCACTGACATTGATGTTGGCAAGCATAGCCGTGCGTCCGCTAAAGCGGTGCGGCTCGCGTGGAATACGTTGACCATTTACGCGATAACTCGACGGAGGTGTTGTTGAATCCACTTGTTTCAACAGGGGCTCGTCTGCGGCAATTGCAGCTGTGACTCCTTCGAAGTTTTTCCATGTCATCATTTCTTTCACTCCTATTTTAACTCCGATGTTTAACAACCAGCGCCAGCTCTCCTTGATGACTTCGGTCGGTTCGTACACCTGGAAAAAGCGCTGTGCGCGGCCTTCGTTACTAACCAGGGTACCATCGGACTCGGCAAACGTTCCGGCAGGTATCACCATTGATGCCTTCTTCACCGTGGCCGTGTTGGTGTGATCAAGAACGATGACATTTTTAGCTGCCGCAAATACCTGGTCTACTACAGAAGTTTTGCCGTGCCGATAAAGATCATTTTCCATGACGACTACTGTGTCAACATGTCCGTTGCGAACAGCATTAAATGCAGATTCAAGCCGTTGACCCTGCATCATTGCCAGTCCCATAGAATTACATTCCTGAAGGGTAAGGACAATTCCCGTCTGTTTGTTCCTGGTGCTGAGCGCCCATGCCACGTTAGCCGCTGCTTTTATTACATTGTCTGTTTCACAGGATGCACCGGAGATAATGACCGGTCGTTTAGCCTGTGACAATCCCGTGGCTATACGCATAGCCAGCGTTTTCGTTTCTTGTGCGAGACCAGAAACTTCAGGGAGGCTATTATCAATCATTTGTGCAACTGCAAATCCAAGCCTCGCTATCTCATCCGGGGAACCCCGAAATGTCTGGGTCGCTAATTCATCAAGTTTGGTTCCCTGAATCGCGGCAATGAATAAGGGCCCTTTGTCTTCCTGGATCAATTCTCTTGCGGCGGCATCGTTCCACAACGGTACGTTTATTTTTGTCACGTCCTCCATTGGGACCTGTCGTACACTTTGGCGCACCGCTAATGCCATCATCGGAGCGGTGTTTGTAAGATCTTCGCCTAAAATGAAAACGGCATCGGCAGTTTCAACTTCCTTCATCGTTGCGTTTCGTGCCGGTCCCTCGCGCAAGATCTTGATGCTCAGGTTAGCGAGGTCGTGTTCATTATCCGATACGCCGTGGTAAAAATTCTCTTTACCTACGAGGGTCCTGAGCGCAAAATTGGATTGAAGAGAAGCCCTCGGAGATCCAATACCGATCGCCCTCGACGTCGAGAGGATTTGAGCG
>DASVBA010000497.1:0-2188 GCA_036376095.1 Chryseolinea sp. | reverse complement strand
TGGGAAGTGCGACCATTAACCCAACAGGCCGGAGCCCCACCATCTGCTGAAACCACCTTATTCCATTTCGACCCCAATCACGCGACGGTAGAACAGCTCCAGGCATTGGGCTTTACGACAAACCTGGCCACGAGAATCGACCATTATCGACAGAAGGGTGGAAAGTTTTTAGTGAAGAAAGACCTGCTTAAAATTTATGGTATTGACTCGTCGTTCTATTATCAGCTCTCCGCTTTTATCGAACTGCCGGAAACATCGGACCAAAAAAGAACTCGGCAAAAGCGGATGACTTATGCACCCAGGAGTACGTCGGTTAAAACGCCGTCGGCAAAATTTGATTTAAACAAAGCGGATACTTCCCAACTTATGAACGTTGATGGGATTGGTACGAAACGTTCGCAGAGGATCATAAAATATCGTGACGCACTTGGAGGTTTTATTCGTATGGACCAGATACAAGAAGTATATGGTTTGGATAGTATAGCTGTCCGCAAACTTTCTCTTGAAAGTTTTATCGCGGTGGATTTTGAACCGGTCACCATCAATGTCAACACATCCGACGAAAAAAGGCTGGCTTCCCACCCCTATTTAAGCAATGCTGCGGCAAGGTCCATCGTAGCCTACCGATTTCAGCATGGAGAATTTAAGACAATCGAGGAACTTAGGAATATACATGCCCTCGATGAGAAGACCATTCAGAAAATCACACCATATTTGACTCTGGGTGATTGATGGTTACATCATGGAAAATTTTGAAATACTATGCACATCAAACCACTCGACGATCCCGATAATTATCGGGACAGAACGGCAATGCCAGATACGTCCAAAACAATTCTGTCGACATATCTTCGGAGGCTTACAAACCTTTCCGGTAATAATCGCTCGTTGGTATTGCTTAGACTTCACGCTGAGCAGTTGATAGATGTCAACGAACTAAGTTTTCTCAACTCAGAACCTTCATTCGAAATAATCAATGCGCTCATTGCCGGACGAGACAAGAAGATGTGCCAGGTATTGGATAGCCGGATGGAATCCAATAACAACGCAAGCCGCAAACTGAAAAAACTTCAGCGAATCGATAGATTTATCTTTGAAGAGAGAGGATCAAACGACCTGCACGTCGGATGGCCATTCATACGCGGGAAATTTTCTGACGGATCTGCCGTGCGCTGCCCATTGTTGTACTTTCCGGTAACCATCGTTCAGGAGGGTCAGAACTGGGTACTTCACCCACGCAAAGATGCAGGTGTAACCTTTAACAAATCATTTTTGCTTGCCTTCTCATTCTATAACCAGGTCAAGCTCGAAGAAGACTTGTTGGATACAAATTTTGAGGAATTTGACGCAGACAGCAGAGTATTCCGCACTCAACTCTATCAACTGCTGAAGGACAGAATCGAGATTAATTTTAATCCTGACAACTTCCAGGATTCGCTCATACCATTTCAGGAATTTAACAAGCAGTCCTTTGAAGATGCTCATCACAACGGTGAGTTGAAGCTTTACCCCGAGGCTGTTCTGGGGATATTTCCCCAGGCCGGGTCTCAGCTCGTACCGGATTATCTCAAACTAATAGAAAGCGAGGCGATCAGCGATCTTGAAGAATTTTTCGTCACGCGAAATGTGCTTGATACGACGGATCTTCAACCGAGACTTCTTAATCATGCTATAAGCGAGGAGAAAATTTATACTCCGTTTGTGCTCGATGCGTATCAGGAAAATGCCATCAAGGCTATTAAGAACGGTCATTCAATTGTCGTACAAGGCCCTCCCGGGACCGGTAAATCTCAACTGATCTGCAATCTCCTGGCCGATGCGATTGCCTCAGGGAAAAAGGCCTTGCTGGTGTGCCAGAAACGGGCTGCGCTTGACGTTGTGTATGAGCGATTGAAAGAAATTAATCTTGGTGATTTTCTTGGACTCGTACATGATTTCAGGAATGATCGCAAAGACATATACTCGAAGATCGCGAACCAGATCGAAGGTATTGAGGAGTTCAAAACACTGAACAGAAGCGTCGATGTCATTCAAACTGAACGGAAGTTTTTTCAACTGTGCCGGCGCATCGATAAGATAGCGGAAGAGTTGGAAGAGTTCAAGTTTGCACTGTTTGATGATAAAGAATGCGGACTGTCCGTAAAAGAGCTATATCTGACGTCTGACCTGAACGGCGCCTCCTTGAACA
>DASVBA010000454.1:0-7388 GCA_036376095.1 Chryseolinea sp. | reverse complement strand
GGACCTGCATTCCTTTTGCGTGTACCTCCCGTCCCATCAGCTTCTTCTTGCGCGATCCGGTCAAGTTCGTCGCGCTTGGCAGTCTTGAGTTCAATTTCATTTTTTAATGTTGCTATATCGTCCCTCAACTTTTGCTGATCTGCCTGAAAGCGCATTTTGATCTCATTCTCCTGAGCAGTATAGTCTGCTGCTCCATAATGATAAGCTCCGACTGAATCTCCTTGTCGAAAATCCTCATTTCGAGCGGCTTCGCGATGACGATCGATATTAAAACCGCCAGCACGATCCGTGGCAGCGCTGTCCTGAATTCGCGCCATGAGTTTCGCTCCTTCCGCATACTTGATACGATGTAACGGTCCAGGTTGAAGATCATCAGTCCCCAGATCAAACCGGATAATGATGCGATCCAAGCATTATCAAAGACAGTGTAAAGGGCGTAAGACGCAGCGAGGGCCGCGAAAATGCCGGTGAAGAATATTGTCGCTCCTATGCCGGCGTATTTGCTGGATTCCACCTCACACTTTTTTAACATCGGTATATGAACACCGGAGCAAAGCCAGAAGAAATGCTTTATTCTATCCATGTCAGCAACTACAACGAGGCGAATAACGAAATAGTATAACCGTGTTGATCAACGTATGTGCCAGGAACTTTTGTTATCGTTTTGAAAGGTTTACGACCTTTGATGAACAAGGATTGTGCATTATTGAACAAGCGTGTGTTCAGTTTCGTGGAATTACGGACGAAGGAGGAGTTAGAAGTTATGAGTTATGAGTTATGGGTTGGGGCATGGGGGTGGGTGTGGATACGTCTAATTTTGCAGGTCACACACCCACACCCGTGCCCACTCTCAACTCATAACCCATAACTCATAACCCATAACCAAAAGTATCGTGACGTTTAAGATTTCTGTACCTGACGAGTTTAGCTTCGACCTCTGCATGAAGTTCCTTCAGCGGTCGCCTAAAGAACTACTGCACCGTTGTTCTGACGGCAGCGTAACAAAGTTTTTGCGCGTAGCAGACAAAGATATATTGTTTGAACTATCACCTTCCAATGATCACCAGCTTGAAATTAATGTGCTCAATGGACCCATAGACGAACCACAAAAAAATGAGATCGCCACCTACGTCAGGGAATGGTTTGATCTGGACACTGATCTTAAGCCTTTTTATGCAATGGCTTCAAAAGACCGTCTATTGAAAGACCTGATAAAAAAATATCATGGTTATCGGATCGTGGGTCAGCCCGACTTGTTTGAGTCGCTGGTTTGGGCAGTACTCGGGCAACAGATAAACGTTCAGTTTGCTTATACACTCAAGCAACGGTTTGTAGAAAAATTCGGATCGAAGCTGCTTTTCAGAAATGATGAATATTTTTTGTTTCCCGCGCCAGAGACCGTCGCGCTACTGACCGATGAACATCTACTTCCTCTTCAATTTTCAAGACAAAAAAGCAAGTACACCGTCCTGATCGCTGAAGCGTTCGCGAGCAGACTAATCTCAAAAGAAAAGTTACGAGGCTTGAGCCTGATCCAAGCCAAGGAACTGCTTATGAAGATCAAAGGCGTAGGCAACTGGACTGCAAACTACGCGCTGATGAAAACGTTCCGTTATCCAGACGCTTTTCCTCTTGAGGACGCCGGTATCCATAATGCCATTAAGAACCTAAAAAAGCTGGACAGGAAACCTACTCTAGACGAGGTGAAAAAGATATTCGCCAAATACAAAGGATGGGAAGCATATGCCACTCTCTATTTATGGAAGAGCCTGTAAAACACAAATCGGGATGGCGTGATACATTGATTTTAACTTTTTCGCTTAGGAAATATTAAGCGGCGATTTTTTATCTTTAGAAACCTAACACCGCCGTCAATGTTGCGTAACTACGTAGTCTCCATCCTTTTTGTCGGGGCTATAAATTTCTTAGAAACCTGTTCTGCTCAGATCCAGAACAACGCTGAAGAAGCTTTCAGGGTCTCCACCGAAACTAACAAACCCGTTCTTCTTGTTTTTGCTGGCTCGGATTGGTGCGCAAACTGCATTCGATTTGAGAAAAGGATTTTGTCGTCAGATGATTTTCTTTCGTTTGCGGCGGAACGTATTGTTGTTTTGAAAGCGGATTTTCCGCAACGCACATCCTTATCGGCAGCTATCGAGGAACAAAATGCATCGCTTGCGGAAAAGTACAATCCCGACGGTGTATTTCCCTACCTCCTGCTCTTAGCCCCCGGAAAGTCTGTTCTTTCCTCTCTTTGTTACAGAGATCAGTCGCCAGCGGAGTTTATTGAAGAAATACAAACTCATATCGCGAAATGAACACCATCACAGGCTGCGAAACCCGGAGGAACGTAAGGTTGATGGGATCGGATTTCCAATTTGTGATTGTTGATGATGAGCATTGCGATGCGTTGGATGAAGCGATCAGCGAAGTAGAACGGATAGAATATCTACTTACTGAATTCAGCAACACCTCCCAGACTTCCTTACTCAATCAAAACGCTGGTATAAGACCGGTATTCGTTGACAGCGAAGTGTATCGTCTTATAAAGCGCTGTAAAGAGTTGAGCGTCCTCACGCAAGGAGCTTTTGACGTCACCTGCGGAGTACTTAAGCGGTTGTATAATTTCAAAGGAGAAAATTTTAGACTGCCGGAGGCTGATGCTGTTGCTGCAGCTCTCCGCAAAGTTGGATCGGAAAAAATAAAGTTGAAGGAACCGAACCGCATATATCTTTCGGAGGCAGGAATGCATATTAGTTTCGCCGCTATAGGGAAGGGTTACGCTGCCGATATCGTTAAGAGGAAATTAGTTGAACGAGGTATCAAAGGCGGCGTGATAAATGCGAGTGGCGATCTGACCGCCTTTGGGCGGCGTCCAGACGGATCGTTGTGGAAAGTGGGAATCGCCGATCCGGACGATCCCTCCAGACTTATTGGATGGCTACGCGTTGAAAATGCTTCTGTAGCAACGTCGGGAAATTATGAGCAGTACTTCGAAAGGAATGGTATTCGCTATTCTCACAATATCGATCCCCGCACTGGAAAGCCTGCGAAGGGCGTAAAGAGCGTTACCGTCGTGAGTTCGAGCGCTGAACTATCTGACGCGCTGGCGACGGCTGTTACCATTATGGGCGTTGAGGTGGGATTGCATTTTATTGAACAATTGCCCGGAACACATTGTCTCATCGTCACCGACGAGAACAGGATATTCACGTCACGTCGCCTCCGATTTGAAAAAAATGGACTATGAAATTGAAAATTTTGATAATTGCGGCCATCGGAATTTTTTTCAGTTTAAGTGGCTGTGAATCGGTGAAACCCTATCAACGCAAGTATCTGAATGACTATGAAATGAAGCCAGGTCAGCCTGGAAGCAGAAGGTTTGAAGAACAGGTTCAGGCTTACCGCGAAGGCAGCTCAGGTGGCGGCAGCAGCAAAAGTAGCGGCGGTTGTGGTTGTAACTGAACGTGAAAAAGAGGTACATCGTAATCGGTCTGCTTGCTTCGTCGCTGGCTTCCTTTGCTCAGAGACCAGATAGCACCTATAAAAAGAGAAAACTTTCCACAACCGATGTTCAGATCATTATGTCCTATTACACGCAGGACAATGATCATTCTGCTGTCACCGGCGGACTTGGCACAGAAGATTTACAGGTTTACGCCACTCAAATAGCTGTAGATCACCAACGGGATTCGTCCAACAGTTTCCACTTCGACGCGGGACTTGATATAATAAGTTCGGCATCTACCGATAACATTGATTTTGTGAAATCATCAGCATCCAAAATCGATGCTAGAACCCACGTAAATACCGGATACAACCGCAAGTTCAAAAAAAAGTCAATTAGTGCAGGAGCCAGCGGGTCCTTCTCCATTGAGTCCGATTACACATCGGTAGGAGGAGCGTTGTATTTCAGTCGCCTTAATCCCTCGCAGTCTAGGGAAATTTCAATGTCCCTTCAAATGTTCTTCGATGATCTGAGGTGGGGAAGATTGCACGACGGTCATCCGGAAAAACTGATCTATCCTGTTGAACTGCGGAACAAAGAATGGTTCGACCATTACCGTCGCGACTCTTACAACCTTGAGCTCGGATATTTTCGAATCATAAATAAGAGGATGTCGTTGGGTATATATCCGGGTGTCGCTTATCAATCAGGATTGTTGTCTACGCCTTTTCATCGCGTGTATTTCAGTGATAGTGTTCGCCGTGTCGAGAACCTTCCTCTTTCGCGCGTGAAGTTTCCTGTTGGCATTCAGTTAAACACTTTCCTTGGAGGTAGGTGGATCGCCAGGACTTACTATCGCTTCTATTGGGATGATTTTGGTGTCGTCGGTCACACATTGAACCTTGAAGGTGCCTATAAAATGAGCAGGGTTTTTACGATCACTCCTTCAATAAGGATCTATGCTCAGACTGAAGCCGACTATTTCAAAGAATACAGACAGCACAAAGGAGCGGAAGAATTCTATACATCAGACTATGATTTGTCGAGGTTCACCAGCCTAAAACCCGGTTTAGGGATACGATATGCGCCCTACAGCGGGAAAGATCGAACAACGTTTAATGCCATAGAACTACGTTATGCATTTTATCTGCGTTCCGATGGAATGGCTGCGCATATGGTCACCCTTTTCATCAACTACTCACAGGAAAAAAAGAAAAACGGGGGTAACAACATGCCAAGGCAATAAAACGACTTGACGGTTTTCCTTTGATCTGAAAGCTTTTTATTTTTACGGTTTAATGGGGCCGTCAATTATTCTTTTTACAGGGCATTTGCTTGATAAGATCGACCGGACGTCGGCGCGATTTCCCTATCGATTGATTCGAGAGGTAAAAACGCTGATCGAAATCGAAGTAGAGCAGATCATGAAGAAAGGAGTTCCTTTAATGGCAGTTTCCAGCCTTGCAGCGGGTGGTGATATGTTGTTCGCTTCCGAAATGGTTCGACGTCACGTACCCCTTAGCGTTTTTCTGCCCTTTGAGAAGGAACGTTTTCTTGCCGATTCAGTCAGGTATCTTAAGGATCTTCCTTCCGAGGATCCAAAAGAGTGGGAAGATCACTTTCACGAAAACATGTCTAAAGCATCGCAGGTAATTGTCACCCACTCGAACGGTCTGAGCCCTGAAGAGGCTTACTCGGCCTGCAATCAAGCAATGCTAGCTTTTGCACTTAATCTGACAAAAAATCTCCCGTCAAAGATCATGGCTTTAGCGTTGATTCAAAACACTACGGAAATAAAGAAAGGCGGAGCTGCTGATTTCGTCAATCAGCTTGAGTCCACCGGAATAAATGTGAAAAAGATCTGGCCGGGCAGAACTAATAAACTTTATTGCTGATCTGCGGCTATTGATTTTTGATTATCTTTTCGGTAATTATTGGACTCATTAACCTATACCTTCCCGCATGCCTTCTATTGTCCCTGGCTTTGAATACGATATCTTCATCAGTTATCGGCAAAACGATAATAAGTATGACCAATGGGTTTCTGATTTTGTTCATAACCTTTCTTTGGAGCTCGTTGCTACATTAAAAGACCGCCTTACCATCTATTTCGATGAAAACCCCGAGGACGGAATAAAGGAAACCTACAATGTTGACAAGTCAGTGTCAGCAAAGTTGAATGCATTGATATTTATTCCGATTATCTCGAACACCTATTGTGATACAAACAGTTTCGCATGGCGACAGGAATTCCTTCCTTTTAAGAGTATGAATAAAGGAAGTGATATCGGCATCGAAGTAACATTGCCCAATGGCAACATAACAAGCCGTATTCTTCCCATAAGAATTCACGAGATTGATCTTGAGGACGTTAAACTTCTCGAAGAGGAATTATCAGGCACGTTGCGTTCCATTGATTTTATTTATAAGTCTGCCGGAGTCAATCGCCCGCTGCGCCATAAGGATGATGCCCTGGCCGACAATCAAAACGGAACGATCTACCGAAACCAGATCAACAAGACGGCAAATGCGGTAAAGGAAATTATACTTGGAATAAAAAAGGCACGAAGCTTGAGTGCCCTCCTGGGTGCTCCTTCATTCTCAGCAAACCTCGAAGATCTTTCAACGGCAAGGGTAAGCGCATCCCTGCCCGAGAACATAAAATACGCCGTAATAAAAAATGACGGGCCCACTGTGTTCCTCGCATGGACTTCGTTTGAACTAAAGGCAAAGCGCGAAGAGATGCTGATTATTCTTCAAAAGGCCGGTTTCAACGTGGTGCCTGGAACGGACTGTCCGTCAGATGAAAGTATGTTTCAGCAGAAGACCCATGAGGCCTTGTCAAGAGCGCAGTGTTCCCTGCATATCCTGGGAAACGAGTTCGGCAGACGGTTTGAAGCAAACGAAGAAATTTCTTTTCCACGTTTTCAGTTTGAAGAAGCTAAAAAGCGGTCCGCAGATTCGGCAGACGAATTTCAGACGATAGTATGGTTTGCTCCCGAAGGACCACCGGACATGAAGCCATCTCAATCGGCTTTCATCAATTACATCCGCAATAACATTACCCGAAACATGATCTTCAGCAACAGCAGCGGCCCAATGCAGCTGGTCGACGATATGCGGGCGATGATGCTGAAGAAGGAAACAACTGAGCTGGACACAAAAGACACGGACATCTTTTTCATTTTCAACCAACAGGATGAAGTGGATGCACAGAGAATTACCGATCTCATCAGCAGCTCATACCCGATTGAGACCATGAACATCATGCCTGATGGTGAAGATGAATATCGTGAGCTATCAAGGCAACAGATTCGCCGCAGTAAGCTTGCAGTGGTCTATTTCAGGTATGCAGCGGATTGGGCCTTGCCATTTATCAAACAGATCTGGAAACAAGTTGGTGGTGCCTCATCACCTACACCAATCATGCTGGTGGGTGAGGATGATCCGAAAACCAACGCCGCCAGAACATTCAAAGCTCCCAAAGTAGTTTCAAGTATAGTTTCGAAGCAGGAAGTGCCAGAGGAAGTCAAAAGAGTGTACATAAAAGTAATTGAACCTTAGCTGGATCCTTCCTCATGCTCGACGAAATAAAGATATGTCCATATACTGGCCTGCGGCCTTTTACCGAAGAAGAATCAATCTACTTCAAGGGCCGCGATGAGCATATTGATCAGGCCACACGCCAGCTGGAAAAGAATAAATTTATAATGCTTACCGGCGCGTCGGGTGACGGAAAATCTTCACTCGTCTATGCCGGCATCATTCCCAACGCAAAGGCCGGTTTCTTAAAGGCCTCATTTTCAAACTGGAGTGTTGTCGACTTCAGGCCGGAAAGAAATCCGCTGGAAAACTTATCCCGCACGCTTGCCAATCAGCTTGGCGTAAAGGCCGAAACCGTTCAGACCGAGTTGAACTATGGCTTCTCAGCGTTAATAGA
>DASVBA010000440.1:0-11494 GCA_036376095.1 Chryseolinea sp. | reverse complement strand
TTCATGGCGATGCGCAAACTGGACATCGAGCAGATTGTTCAGGCGACGTTAGCGTGACGTAACCAGAGAGCCAGGTACCCGGGTACCTGGCTAGTTGTTTCGTCTTGCAACCCTCATTAACTCTCCCCGATTTGTGACTGTGCCGTGAAGCGGTAGTATTACATCAAAATCAAGTTTTAACCGGTCGATATTTTCAAGCAGGTTAACGGTAAATGGACTTATCGTTTCGGGTACAGGTGCGTCGGCTGGGATCCGAGGGAACATATCGCATACCGAGAGTATCTTTTCTTTGGGAAAATAGATCATGATGATCCCGTCGTTGTGCAGGTTGCCGGCGATGTGATGAAGCTCGATCGTGCGGACTCCATCCGTGATTGTTTTTTTATCCTTAAAACTTTCGATCACTGCCTTTTTTTTGGATAACTGCAGCTTATCCGGATTCAAGGTGTGAGGCGCCGCGAATGTCTTTTGGTAAAATGCTTTATTGACATCATGTGTGACTATGATTGCACCTTCGGCAACATACGTCCTTAGCCCAGAGGAATGGTCAAAGTGGTGATGTGTGTTTACGAGATATCTGATAGGCTTGTTGGGAATTACCTTCTTCACCTCTTCAATAACCGCCAAGGATCTTGCCTCACTCAGTGGCGCTTCCAATACGGTGACAAAGTCGGCAAACTCAACGGCTACGCTGGCTGTTGCACCACCGCCTGCTATGTTATAAATTCCCTCTGCAATTTTTTCCGTTGCCACTACCGGTGCTGCCGGCGGGGTTGGTTGAATTGTGACTTCGACATTCGGCTTCACTTCCGTAATCGTAAGGTCATAAACAGGGTAGCCACCATCTTTTTGAAGAATACGGGTCGGAAATTTTACGCCATTGAAATCTTTGTATTCTGAATAATTAACTTCCACTGCTACATCTCCCAATACGGCGTTGTCCACCCACGTTTCTACTTTCTCGACCTCGCCTCGTTCATTGAGGTAGCCATTTACTTTGTATTTGTTTTCGGCAGTGAACGATACCATGTTCAGTTTCTTTCCACCCACTTTAGCAGACTTAACCGTTGCGTTGTTAGCTAAAGCTGCTTTAAGAAAACCGTGCGGTGTAATCCAGATTTGCGCCCGGCCAGTCCACGGCGAACTACTATCGATCACCTGGTTCTGTGTCTGCTCACCGATGAGAGGCTGCATCCCTCCTCCCCGTGGAGGATTCTCTGCCTGCGTTCGAACCAGCTTCTGAGCAGACGCACCTGACTCATAGTTAATTCCTTTGGTAAAACTCTTTGCATTGAATTTCGGCCACGGCGTGTCCGGGTTAGGATTCTGTCCAAAGCTAAAGCTGTAACCTGATCCTGAATATTCCAGCGTTTTAAGGTCGGTTGCTCCCAGCGACTTCACAGCATTGTTAATAAGTGTTTGTGCGTCCTGTGCATTCGAAAACAAAACTGGAAAGCTCAGGGCTATTAGGAGAGCGACTAATGTTTTCATGGTTGTATACTTTTAACTAATTCGGTAGGAGGATGTGAATATAACGAATTTCCCAGCAGGTTCCAGGAAAGTACTAGTCTCCAGCTATTGGTGGGAATGATTCGATTGATCCGTGCGCCCTGCAGACAAAAGCGCACCTACAACTTACCAGACCGTTATCCTCTCACGCTCGGGCTTATACATTTTATCCCCAGGCTGCACATTAAATGCGTTATAAAATGGTGTGAAGTTCATCAACGGTCCGTTCACACGCCACTTGGCCGGTGAGTGTGAATTGGTGTTCACGTACATTCTTAAAAATTCATCCCTGGTTTTTACACGCCATATTCTTGCTATCGAGATAAAGAAGCGTTGGTCCGGCGTAAAGCCATCCAGTTTGGTAGTGTCTTTTCCTTGTTCCGTCAATTTAAACGCATCATACGCAATAGCAACGCCCGCTATGTCGGCGGTGTTTTCACCAACGGTTAAAGCGCCCTTTACGTGCACCGAATCAAGCACCGTAAACAAACTGTATTGATCGATCACCTGCTGCGTCCTCGCTTTGAATTTTTCATAGTCCTCTTTTGTCCACCAGTTCGTCACGTTGCCCTCCTTATCATACTGCGCTCCCTGGTCGTCGAACGAGTGGGTTATTTCGTGACCGATCACCATTCCGATGCCACCATAGTTCAGCGCATCATCGGCATTCATATCGAAATAAGGGGATTGCAGGATGCCGGCAGGGAAGACAATTTCATTTAGCGGAGGATTGTTATACGCCGTTACTGTCGGCGGAGTAGTGAACCATTCCGTTCTGTCGACCGGCTGTCCTACTTTCGCCAGACTGTAGTTGAAATCATTCTTATTAGCCGACAAACGGTTTTCAAAATAAGCATCCCGTTTTACTTCAACATTCGAATAGTCTCTCCATTTATCAGGGTAACCGATCTTCTCCGTGAACGCATACAACTTCTCTTTAGCTTTTGCTTTTGTGGAGTCGCTCATCCAATCCAGGTTGTTGATGCGTGCTTCAAATGCTTTTTTCAGGTTGTCTACCAAAACAGCCATACGTTTCTTGGCTTCCTCCGGAAAGTATTTTTTTACATACAACTGAGCCAGTGCATGTCCAAGTGAGGCATCAACAGCTTGTACCATCTCTTCCGAACGTGGTTTCCTGACAGCTTGTCCCGTGAGAGTTTTTGTATATTCAAAAGAGGCGTCAACAAACGGCTGGCTTAAGAAATTCGAATAGTTGGTAAGCGCATGTGCTTTTAAATAAACTTTCCAGTCATTGATGGAAACCGATTTAAGCACCGCGTTCAGTCTATCGTAATACGCAGGCTGTGCCACGTTCACCGAATCAACCTTTGCTCCCAAGTCGTTTAACAAAGTTGTCCAGCCAATGTTCGGATGCTTTTTTGAAAGAGCGGCGACAGCTAATTTATTGTAGTTGGCCTTCACATCCCTGAGTTCAATATTCGTCCGGTGTGCTTTTGCTAATTGCTTTTCAATTTCGTAGGTGACCGCTGCATTTTTCTCTGCCGCAGCTGCATCAGTTCCAGTCAGTTCAAACAAGGTGGAGAGATATCTCTTGTATGCCTTTTGAATATTGAGCGTTGAAGAATCTGTTTTGAAGTAATAATCTCTTTCCGGTAAACCAATTCCGCTTTGATAAAACTGAGCAATATTGACTGTACTTTTTTTGTCATCCGGAGCAACATAAAAACCGATGATGGAGGCATCACCCACTTTTTGCTCTTCAACCACCAGCTTCATTAACGACGGAACATCAGTAATGGCATCGATGCGTGTTAGCACAGGCCTGATAGGCTCATAACCGCGTTTGTTGATGGCGGCGGTGTCCATTCCAGATGCATAAAAATCACCCACCTTTTGTTCGATACTTCCTGCGGGATTGCTGGCTGCCGAAATACTGTCGAGGATCCCCTGCAGGCGTATTCGTTGAGGATAATTCAAAAAAGAATAGGAGCCTACTCCGGCTTGACTGCCCGGTATCCGGGCCGTATCATACCAGATGCTGTTGGCGTACGCAAAAAAGTCATCGCCGGGTTTTTTGGAAGAGTCGATTCCTGTTATGACTACGCGTTTTGTTTCAGGTTCAGAAGCTTCTTTACAGGATCCTGCCAACAATAATGCCAGAGAGCAATACAATATTCTTTTCATGGTTTGTAGTTTATAAGTATGGTCATTGCACATCGACTCATTCACTTGAAAATCAGACAATGAATGAATCCAATCCATTTTTAACAATTGGGCCCTAAAATACGATTTTACAACGGTTATGAAAATTCATGTATCCGGCATTCCCATCGTTGCCAGCACGATTCCAGCATGCGGTGGCTTGCAAAATGTGCAGTTATTTTTTATGCCGTAAAATGTCGCGTGTCCGCAAAACCACCACAAAACGAGCACCCCCTCGAAAGTCATTCCTTTCAAAACAACATCGGCAATACTCCACACGTTGCTATTACCGGACGTGTTTCTTAAATTGTGTTACTGAAACTTCTATGAGAACTCAATACCTGTTTCTCCTCTTTTGTGTGGTTGCGCTTTCGTGCAACGATCATGCTGTTAAGAAAGCAGATTTGGCCCTACCCTCGCGCGAACTTCATTATAATATGGAGACAGGAGAGCCAATTGCTGAAAAATTGTATACATACGATATTAACGGCAATTTGCTGAGCGAATTTTACAATGCCCTCACCACCAAAGTGCGCAGCAGCCAGATAACGTATACTTACGACGCCGAAAACAGAATGACCAGCCAGGTGACCAGATTTATTGATGAACCAGTTGATTTATACGCCATCGTGAAATTCCGTTATGACGGGCTAAAAAAAATTGCCGATGAGTACTATAATAGTGACTCGCCTGGAGAGACACCTCATTCTATAGTGATGTATTATTATACTGGTGTCGAGCCCGACAGCGTAATTGCCTATCACCATAACAGCGCTGCGGAGTTCAAATTCAACTACGGCCTTTATTTCAAGTATGATGACCGCTGGCGGTTGCTGGAAGAAAAGCGCAGATTCTTCGATGGCAGTTTCATAGTTACAAAAATCAATACGTACATGGGTGATCTTTTGACACAGACCTGCAATCCGGTGACAGGACAAGAAGGCGTGTTGAATTGTACAAAATTTGAGTACCATCAAGACGAGACGTTGTTCCGGAGTTACGCTACACTAACGGGACATCCGGATCGCCTCCTGGAAGAGTATACTTACCAGGATAAATTGCTGGCTGAAAAAAAGGTCTTCGACCAGCACTACTACTTTCCCGCCTATAGCAGCGATCCGACGCCTTATACGCTCCTGGTGAAGATCGAGTATTAATCCGTAATCAACTTCATACTAAGAAGTAGCGGAACCGACCTCGGGCTTGGCTCAATGTCAAAAACCCTGGAGTGCAGCGTGATCTAATCGGAGAATGATGAGCAGGCATTGCAGCGTTCAATGGAATTTGTAGTTTAGTTTTCAAAATGGGCTGCCTGCCGAACGTCAATGGATTATCAAACATTTCCACCACATTCAGATTTAGCATCGCTTGTGAAATGTTACTGGACGTTAGAGGTTCCTGCTGAAGCCGGCGCTCAAAGACAGCTCATAATACCTGACGGTTGTATTGAAATGATTTTCATTCTTGGAGACGATATAAAACGCTATACGTCCGAAGATGAATTTATTATACAACCTCGTGAAATGGTCCTTGGACAAATCACACAACCATTCTTTGTCGAACCAACAGGATATGTCAATTCCTTTGCCGTTCGCTTTTACCCCTACGGTATTGCTAACTTCGTACCAACGCCTATCAAACAATTAGCAAACAAAGAAACCCCAATCAGTTTGTTGTTTGGGGAAGCCCTTTCAAAAGAATTGGCACAACGAATGATACGCGCAACAGACACCAGGGAAAGAATAAAAATCGCAGAGGACTTCCTTTTAAATAAGCTCACTGAAAAAGCAACAATTGACAACATTGTTAAAACAACCATTGACGCGATGATTTTTACCAAAGGAAGCGCTCCGATAAACAAAATTCTCAAAGATCACTTATCAAAAAGAAGGCAACTTGAAAGGAAATTCATAAAACAGATTGGAATTAGCCCGAAACAATTAGGTAAAGTCATCAGACTACAGACGGCCTTAAAAATGTTGCTGAGCCAGCAGTCTGAAAGCCTGACCAGGATCGCTTATGAAAGCGAGTACTACGACCAGGCACACTTTATCAAGGATTTCAAAGAATTTACGGGAACAAACCCCAGGGATTTTTTAGAAAACGACAAAATGGCCCTCTCGTCACTTTTGTACAAACACGATTAACTGTCGCATTTTTACAATTTCACAATTGGCGGGTACTGTAAATCTGCAAAGTCAATTGAAGACAAGAAAAACGATACATACAATCACCGCTGCAATCATTTTTGGAGTTGGTCATCAATCCAAGCCAACCCTCATGTGCTAACAAAAGGTTGATACGACTGCTAACTAACAGATGCTATGAAAAATTTAATTTCAATTGTAGAAATCCCCACTGCCGACTTCCCCAGGGCTGTAGCTTTTTATCAGGCAATTTTGGACATTCATATCGAGGAAATAGAAATGGAAGGAATCAGGATGGGATTATTTCCTGACGCTGGTGAAGGTGTTTCTGTACAACTGATCAAGGGCGGTGCATATAAGCCTTCCCCTGACGGCGCGGTTGTCTATTTGAATGGCGGAGATGACTTACAAAAAGTCGCCGTCAGAATACCAACATGCGGAGGGCAAGTAATCATACCTAAGACTGAGATCGGACCTGAAATGGGCTTCTATGCAATTTTCACTGACACAGAAGGAAACAAATTAGGACTGTACTCTAAAAACTAAATAAACAACGATCCATTTTCGAACTCCAGCGGTAGGCGGCAAGCTATGGGCTATAATGTTTACTCATCACTGCCTGAGGCCTGATGTAAATTGTACATCGTTTTGTTAACTTAATAACGTTTCATGTCAAGTGGAACGGCCATACCTTAATTAATGAAAACAATTCATCAATTAACTACAATTCTTATCCTGCTTGGTTCAGCCAATTTGTATTCGCAGGCAATCAAAACTGACCGGAGCAGCTTTGTGGCAAGTCATGTGTCCCTGTCCATCGAAAAAGTAATGGGTAAAGACGCCCTTCGTGTCATCAAAGACACCACCATGAAAGAAGCGGATGAGCCCACGTTTGCCAAGGTTAAAGAAATTGATTTTACCAATGGCACTATCGAAGTTATGGTACTCAGCAGGCTTCTTAAAGGTGCACCTCCTACTGCACGCGGCTTTATTGGAGTTGCGTTTCGAATAAACGAGGCGAATTCACAATTTGAATGCATCTATATCCGCCCGACCAACGGAAGAGCTGATGACCAGGTGAGACGTAACCATTCCATCCAGTATTTTTCTTTCCCTGATTACAAATTTGACCGGCTTAGGAAGGAGTCACCGGAAAAATATGAATCCTATGCTGATATGGGATTGAACGAATGGATAAAACTGAAAATCGAAGTGAAGGAAGAACAAGCCCGACTTTTTATAAACGATAGCAAACAACCCTCACTGATTGTGAATGACCTCAAACTATGGAAAGGTTCATCGGGAGCGGTAGGATTATACGTGGATAATGGAACGGATGGATTTTTCAGCGATTTGAAAATTTACAAAGAATGAGAAGTAAAGGAGACGACAAGTTGAGAAGTTGGGTACGAAGTCTGCAAGCCGCATGCCGGGGTAATTCATAACTTCGTTAAAGCTTTAAATAAATGGTTAAGAAATATATTGCATTGTGTCTTCTTTCGCTTCTGTACTCCTTTGAGAATGTCGCGAAGGAAAGTGCACCTATTGAAATTGGTGTATCGCGGGTAGACATTACACCAGAGTACCCGGTTCGGCTGACGGGATATGGCCTTCGAACGAACGTATTCGATAGCGTCGAACAAAAGCTGTGGGGTAAAGCGCTGGTGCTGGGTCAGAAAGGGAAACCAAGTATGGTTTGGGTAACCCTGGATCTCGTTGGCTTCCCGGGCTTTTTTGCAGACGCGTTGTATGCACGACTCGTTCAAAAGATCGGATTAAAGGATCGTGCGCAACTGGTAGTATCCGCTACTCATACCCACAACGGACCTGAAACAGGAGTGCTTATCAATATATTCGGTGTCACACCGTCCCCTGAACATCTGGCTGACGTAAAACTGTACCGTGACAAACTGCTCGATAAACTTGAACGCCTTGTCGTGGACGCCAACTCACTAAAAGCACCAGGAAAAATAAGTTGGGCGGTTGACCAGTTAACCTTCGCTATGAACCGACGGGTGCTGGAAGGAGGAAAATGGAAAGATTTTGGCGAGACGCCGAATGGTCCTGTCGATCACGACTTGCCTGTACTTCGCGCCACTGACCTCAACGGCAAACTGGTTGCCCTGCTGATGAACTATGCCTGCCATGGTACAACCCTGGTGCCAGAGCACAATTTCATTCACGGCGATTGGATGGGCGCGACACAAGAGATGATCGAAAAGAAATATCCGGGAGTAACTGCAATGGTGGCGATCGGTTGTGGCGGTGATGCCAATCCATCTCCCCGCGGAGAATTTGTACATGTTAATCAGCACGCCATCTCGACTGCCGATAAGATCGATAAACTCCTTCAATCTGATAAGTTTACGGCGCTCAACAACATTCCATCAGGGAAGCTGAAAAGAATTGAACTTACATTCGTCCATGTACCGGATGCAAAAGAATTTGTTGAGCAGTCCAGGCTCGATGCTGCACAGGGTCTTTATGCTAGGAATAGTCTTTCAATACTTGCACAAGGCGGTACTATTCCCGGCACCATGTCCTACCCCGTTCAGGTATGGAGCTTTGGAAATCAGTTGGCCATTGTATTCCTTGGTGGAGAAGTTGTTGTGGACTACAGTCTCCGGATCAAACGCGAATTCATTAAAGAAAAGATGTGGGTTAACGCGTACTCTAATGACGTTTCGATCTACATCGCTTCGAAACGCCTGTTCGCCGAAGGCGGTTATGAAGTAGATGGTTCCATGCCCTACTACAATCGTCCCTCGCGCCTCACTGAGGATACGGAAGAAAAGATCATGACTGCCATTCGTGAATTGGTGCCGAGGAGTTTCTTAAATAATTGAAGGAGCTATAAGCTGCAAAGTTTGGTATCACTGCCTGAGGCTTGAAGCTATTACACAAAATAAATACCCAGAAGCTGAAATGACTAACGACGCACTTAAAGTTACGATCCATATGGTTGCAAGCCTTGATGGAATGATTGCCAAAAAAGACAACAGCGTTTCGTGGTTTGAAACGACCGACCACTATGAAAAAGGAGTGACGGAGCAAAACACCGAGGAATTTCTTAAGTCAATAGACTGCTACGTAATGGGCTCACGAACCTACGAACACGCCTTTGAACTTTCAAAAAACTATGGGTGGCCTTATGGTGACGTGCCAACAATTGTTGTCACTCATAGAAAGCTAACCATTGACCGGCCTACGGTAGAGACTTATTCCGGCGATCTCAACAAACTTGTGAACGATCGGCTGAGGCCAAAGTATAAGAATGTTTGGGTGGTGGGCGGTTCCATGCTTTGTAATGAATTCATACGTTTAAAATTGGCGGACGAAATAAGGATGCCGGTGTTGCCCATTATTTTGGGTGAGGGTAAACCATTTTTTGATGAGCTTGGGGTTGAAAAAGCATTGCATCTTAAGGACGTGATCGCTTACCAAAGCGGGATGGTGGAATTATGTTATGAGATAAGGAAATAAGTCTAACTCACCGTCTATGCTGACCGACGACATTGGCAAAGAATGAGTGAACTATTTACGGCGTTGAGAAAGCCAGTACACAACAAAAATTTATGGGCCAGCGTGCACCTTTCTATTTTTCTATCTTTGGTCAACGACACCTGGCCGAGCATTCACGTCTTAATTGGCTCCGCATAAAGACGTTGTCAGCAATACCTGAGTCATGTCCATGGACAAAATCGAAATAAGGTTCAGTCGTCTAAGACTAGTATTCCATTTGCTTTTGGTTTTATTAACAGTTTTGACCTCTTTTTACTTTATTTTTTTACATCAACAGACATTACGTTGAAGGTATTTGGCACTATAGCAAACATCGTCTTAATCTATTTTGTCTTTGCGAGGACCCTCATAACATTAATCCAAAACAAACCGGAGCTCACTGCTGACAAAGTGAATTTAGGTTTTAGGGACAAGGATAGATGGAGAGAAGTTACCTGGGCTGAAATAAAAGATCTGAATTTTAAAAAGTCGTATGACGGTTATAGGCTAAATAGAACGCTTACATTTGATACGGTAGGTGGCGAACGGGTGACGATTATCTTAAATGATTTGGACATGGGCTGGGACGATTTGCAATACAACTTAAAAAAGTTAAAAGCGGGTTGACGTACGGCCAACCACAATTTCAAATTACGGTTAGAGAAACCCGACAACTGGCATCGACAAATAATAACGATTAACATGGACAATGCACGAGTATATAAGATTCCATTTTCGACCGTATACCCGCTGTATATACAAAAGGCGGAGAAAAAGGGACGCACAAAAGCGGAAGTTGATGAAATTATTTTTTGGCTTACGGGATATAATGCTAAAACCTTACAACAACAAATCGACAAGAAAACTGATCTTGAAACCTTTTTCGCTCATGCACCACAGCTCAATTCAAATGTTTCAAAAATTACAGGAGTGATCTGTGGGCATCGCGTAGAAGAGATCGAAGATAAGCTCATGCAAAAGATCCGCTATTTAGATAAGTTGGTGGATGAATTGGCAAAAGGGAAGACAATGGAAAAGATTCTTAGGAAGTAAGTGGCGGTTAGTTGGCGGTCGTGCTGATTGTTTGTGCCAAGTAAAAATGCAGGTTCACGCAAAGGACGCGAAGATAAGGGTGCAAAGGTCGCGAAAGGCGTTATCGATGTTGTGTGAAGTTAATCACCATACGTGATCTCGAAGGAATACACGGAGCCGGGGTTGACCGTGATCAATGCATAACGACGGCCCTTTATTTCTTGCACCCTGTAAGCATAAGGATTTCCATTCGCTCTCACATCGGATATTGTCTTTTTATTGAACAAGAAAGGAACTAAGTGCGTGATCCCATTCTCATGCGCGAGTGTTGAGCGCAGGCTATACTTCAATCGGTCATCCTCCAGGCTTATGTCATTGATGATCGTCTCCTCTTTGGCTCTGAGGAATTCCAGGAATTTGAGTTCGGTCCACACCGGAATTCGTTGCTCATTCGCATAGTCAAGCATTTTCATCAGTGGTACTTTAGAAAAGAAGTATTCGTTGTTATGAGCTCGCACACTAATGGTGGAATATACTCCGTGCTGTACGCTTCGGTCCATAAGGCCTTTGAACGCATTGAAATAACCGTCCTGATCCTTGTGCTCCATGTATTGCTGGTCGTAGACATTGTTCAGTTGCTGATAAACGTCAATGATCTTTCCATTCGGGTCCGCAAACTTCATGGAGAGTCCGCTTCCCGTATAGTTGCCCTGGTCATATCCCATCGCGCCGAGGAAATGGCCACCGGTGGAACCGTTGTCATAGTGTGCGTAGTTGCAATCCAGCCCGATGCCGTGCTTCTCTTCGATTTTTGCCTGAGCTGAAAAATCGCGGGTGCCATCGGCAAGGCTACCGGGCCAGACAAACCAATGATTGGTGACTGTTTTCATTCCGTTCACGCCGTAAGTTTCTTTTAGCTCTACTTCCAGTGCGGTGTATACGCTATCCATGGTTCTCCAATCAGGATTTGTCGCTTGACGCGTGTCGTCCGGATGCCCGGATATTTCGAAGCCACGGTCCGCCCATTTGTCCGTCCATGCCCTTGAAATAAATTCAACTTCTTTTATGTAAAGTGTCATCCTCCCTCCTTTCTCATAAACATCTTCGAATTGTTGATTGAACTCTTCCTCTTTGGAGTCTTC
>DASVBA010000426.1:0-5760 GCA_036376095.1 Chryseolinea sp. | reverse complement strand
AGCACGTATTATTTTTTTTGATGATAATCGAACGCCGTTCAGAACGAGCGTAGCCATCTCGCCGAATACTATCCGAAGAATAAATGCCGGCGCGTGTGGCAGAAGTATGGGGCGGTGCAACACAGAAGCCAATTCTTTGGTGAATTGCTCATTAGTTACGGGGTTTGGTGCCACACTATTATATGCTCCGCTCATCGAACTGTCTTCCAAAGATTTGATTATGATTCCACAATGATCATCAATATGTATCCACGTCATAGGCTGCAATCCTGAAGCGAGAACGGCACCCACGTAAAGCTCTGTAGGTCTCTTCATCTTTTTTAATGCGCCCCCGTTCGAACTTAAAACTATAGATGCTCTTAACTTCACCACCCTTAATCCGAGCTCCTGGAACTTGTCCAATTCCCGTTCCCACAGTTGACAAACGATCGCAAGAAAGTCATCTCCAGGTTTGTCATCTTCTTCGGCAAGTTTGCCTCCATTATCAAGACCGTAATAGCTGCTTCCAGCGGCACACACAACGCTCTTTACAGCGTGTGGCTGCTTCTTTAGTTCATTGTACAATAATCTCGTCGTATCGATCCTGCTCTCAAGGATTTCTTTCTTGCGCTTCCTGGTCCAGCGTTTTTCGCCAATGTTAGCGCCGGCCAGGTGAACGATTGCGTCAACATTCCGAAATGCTTCGGGATCGACATACTTCCGATCGATGTCCCATACATAAGTGGTTACTTTTCCATCGCTTTTCCTTCTGCCAAGATGTGACACGTGGTAACCCCGTTGCAAGAGTTGATCCGTAAGCCTCTCGCCTATCATGCCAGATCCGCCGGTGATGAGAATGTTCTTCAAATTCAAAAAGGTTTGTCGATATGGCTACGTTAAATTAGTAGTTTGCAAGGACCACAATATTAACAAAGAACTGGATGAAGTGTTTAGTCGGGTGTGCGGCGACCGTTTTAATTCTGATTGGTCCCATACACGAGGCAGAATGCCCAGACAACAAGCAATGATGAAAAAGCCGGGACATTACGGCTTTAGACTGTGTACATACACTTTACGGGCACGGACTAATTTATTGGCTAACTTGGAATTCATCGTAAACTAAAATTCACACTATGGAACTGAAGAGGAGAAACTTCCTTCACCTTACTACCCTGGCGGTGGGTACAATCGCCATGAACTCTTGTACTCCTTCTAAGGAACATTCTCCGGAAGCACCGACGGAAAAACTAAAGCCAATGACCGACAATGTGATCCCCATTACTTCAGAAGAAAGAAAAGGACGAATTGAAAAAGCACAGCGATTAATGGTGGAATCCAAGATAGAGGCATTGGTTTTGGATGCCGGAACATCTTTGGAATACTTTACTGGAATTAGTTGGTGGCCCAGTGAACGACCCTTGGTTGCAATCATTCCGGCCAGAGGTGAAGTGAAATATGTTTGCCCCGGATTTGAAGAGTCCCGACTTCATGAGTTGATAACCATAGGAAAAGATGTCTACGCTTGGCAGGAGGATGAAAGTCCATATAAGCAAATCATAAATGCGCTAAAAGATAATGGCATACGGTCGGGTAATATTGGAATGGAAGAACGTCTTCGCTTTTTTATTTTTGATGGTATACGAAAAGAAGCGTCATATCTCAATTATGTCAGTGGAGATCCTGTCAGCGCTGAATGTCGCTTGATAAAATCACCTGCTGAGCTCGCGTTAATGCAAATCGCAAATGACGTCACCGTTGCCGCAATGAAGATTGGAATAAGTTCTTTGGAAGAAGGAATGAGCCCTCAGGATTTCTCAGACATCGTTTCGAATGCGCACATACAACTAGGTGCCACCCCGGATTTTGCCGGCGTAAACTTTGGTCCCGCATCCGCATTTCCTCACGGGAGCACTCAACCTCAAAAATTGAAAAGAGGTGATATTGTGTTGATGGATTGTGGAGGCAAAGTTGGTGGTTATTCTTCAGACGTCAGCAGGACCATTGTTTTTGGAGCGGAGCCAACGCCAAGGCAACTCGAAATTTGGAATCTGGAGAAGAAAGCACAAGCTGCAGGTTTTGCTGCAGCGAAGCTTCACAGCGCCTGCGAAAACGTTGATGCAGCTGCCCGCAAAGTTTTGACCGATGCAGGATTTGGACCCGATTATAAGTTGCCGGGATTACCTCACCGGACCGGTCATGGTATAGGAATGGACGGGCATGAATGGGGCAACATGGTCAGAGGTAACAAACAGTTATTAAAACCCGGAATGTGCTTTAGCATTGAGCCCAACATTTCAATTGTTGGCGAATTTGGCGTTAGGCTGGAGGATTGCGTTTATATGACTGAGGAAGGACCGAAGTGGTTTACACAACCAAGCGGTTCAATTAATGAGCCGTTTGTTGGCTGATTTCGGCGCGTTACCTCAGCTCAGATCTATTTCTTCCCCACCTGGAAACCAAGCCTTCGTCCATGCACGGTCCCGTCCTTTATTTCAAACTCCTTCACATCATCAAAGATGATGGTTTCCATTACTTCTTTCGTACGCTCTTCTTTTTTCATCGAAGCGAGACGCAGGTGTTGGTTCTTGACCGATTCACCCACGACCAGGCGAACGGTCCTCGCGTTTCCGAAATGTTTGTCGCGTAAGCCGTGAAGGAAAGTAAAATAATTTCCAAGATGCTGCGCAGAAGCTTCATCAGGCATCACACCTTCCTTGGCGAACAAGGTCATTGCAATGGCATACATGTCCTGGGGAGTATAATCTTCGAAGAGAAAGTACTTGTCAAATCGCGACCTTAATCCAGGGTTGGAAGTAATAAACTCGTGCATGTTGTCTGTATATCCCGCGACGATCACGCCAAATTTTCCGCGATTGTCTTCCATTCGTTTCAGGATCACCTGGATGGATTCCGCTCCGAAATCGTGCTGCGAGCCATGTTCATTGGCAAGAGAATAAGCTTCATCAATAAAAAGAATTCCGCCCATCGCTTCCGTGACCTTTTCTCCTGTCTTGATCGCAGTCTGTCCAACGTATCCCGCTACCAATGATTGTCTGTCCACCTCGACGAGATGGCCTTTCTCAAGGATTCCCAGGCCCTTATAGATCCTGGAGAGAATACGCGCAACGGTTGTCTTCCCAGTACCTGGATTTCCAGTGAACACAGTATGCAATGAAAACTTGTTCAGCACATCTTTGCCTGTCTCCTGGTAGAAGCGAACCAGTTTGATCATCTCGTTCACTTCGGCTTTGATATTATCCAGGCCCGTCAACGCATTCAACTCGGCCATACTTTCGTACAAAAGGTCATCAAGCGTTTTATTGGCGGTGGCTGTTACGTTCTGCGTTGCGTGCTGAAGGATCTTGCCGACATCGGTGATAACAGCAACATTACCTTCTGCAAAAGTGTCTCCCACCAGAAAAGGAACCGATGCGATCAACGTGTCCATGAATACGACTTCAACATTATACTTATCGCCTTTCCACGTGCCAGGAGTATCATGACCCCAACCCGGATATAATGTATAGATCTGGCCGGCGGTATTCGGCTGTACGTAAATCAGTCTTATGCTTCTACCTTTCAACTCACCCGCATCATCATAAAAATTGAAAAACACTTCGGCGTAGTAATCCGAAGATGTTTTGTTCTTAAACCGAAATTCAACCCATACGTTTCGGGTATCTTTCTGACTGAATTTTGCGAAGTATTTCTTCTCTGGAGCAGCATCTGCTTGTCCGTCGCCTTCAAAAAGTTTTATGCCTTCAATGTCGAAGAAGAGGTTTTCACCTTCGTTCGCGCGGCCCACATCTTCAATATAAAATTTGGCCTCACCGATCTTCACTTCGTCGATGTAAGCCTCCCAAACATAATTTCCCCTTAACCAATATGCTCCAGGTTCGGGTTTGCCCCAGGAGTCGCGGACGTATACGACGTTCTCATCTTTAAGGACTTTCCGAACTTGAGTGGAGGTGCAAAGCTCCGTTTGTGTGCTCCCGCTCACGAAGAGACATCTCATTCTAACGGATGCTTCCCATTCCTCCTCGTCAAAAAGCTTGTTATAAAACGAAAGCTCAGCCCGCAGGAATGTGGTTTCGAATCGATCGTAAACTTGCCTGTACTTCTTGGTACCATCAGCCATCCACTCATCTGACGAGTGGATCTTCATTCCCCTGAATTTGTACTTTGAAGGCAGATTTTTTTGACCAGTTTCGTTATTGCCGGGCGTCATAGTGGGATAGTTTGAGGGTTAATTTAAATACTACCCAACTACTTTACAAAAGTGCAATGGTAATGATCGCACGGCCAGTGGAATTTCGGCCGTTATTCCCTCTCTATTTAGTCTTCCACTCCCTTGCGGACTTGTCGTAATACGTTCGCTCATCTGGAAATTCAATGTACTTGTCACCCGTAGTGGCGGTGTAAAACGCTTCAAGCGATTCGCCTCTAACCATCTTATCGAACAAGAAATAACTCCTCTTTTTAAGCGTGTCAGGAACCATCTTCCAGGTGCGAAAGACTTCTTCATATTCGGCGACGCTTCCGTCATCGTTCAAAACCAATTTGCCACCCGTGGCATGTCTTTTTTCAGCAAGGCTGGGGGCCGGTTGTGTGACAAGGAAATATTGTGTTTTTCCTTCCTGATAAAATTGTTCGAGGAAGCAGAGGCTTGCGCGTTCCTGGTAGTAGGCATCATATTCAGTTTTAAATTTTTCTATTGGCCCAACGTTTTCCGGCGCACGGGCGACATATCGAATGATAGTCATCTTAAGCTCGTCCTTTTCGGATGCTGATAATGAAGTGTCAGGATCATACTTGTTACCTGATGAACATTGCACAAGAACGAATGCCAACATGAATATCAACCAGGTTTTGTCCATTACTTTCTTCATACTCAACAAAAATAAAAAAAGGCCCACCGCATATGGTAAGCCTTTTTATCAAAATATTTATTAGTTCTTAATAGGCTTTGTTCAGCGGTTGGAATTCGGTCCAGCCATCTGTCCAGTCGTCTGCGCCAAACGCTCCTTTGTACGCTGTGTCTGTAAAGAACGACCCCAACTTAGCGTCATCGAAGTTCGCACCGGTATTCAAATTGTTTGGACCAGCAACTCCTGCTGTCAACACGAAATTAGGATTCGAAGGATAATTTCCGGAATTCTTCCCCGCCCAATATAGGTCAGGGTTAATTCCAATTTCCGACATTACTGTGGTTGATGTTACATTATTGAATGATGTGTTGTTGTTAGCTGCCCAGTAATTAGCAATAGGAACTGCATTTCCACCGGAAGCCAATCCGGCGTCTATGCTTCCATCATTTGCGGCAGCGAATTTGATACCAGTCACAAATAATCCGTCAGATGCAGAGGAAGACGTTCCGGTTCCAGAACTACCCGTAACTGAAAGCACATTGTAAGCAAGCTTGCTTACACCACCAGAAAGATTAGCCCAGGTGGCGTCATCGTCAATGCGCAACCCTAAGCGATAACCGGAGAAGAATGAGTTGAAGATGGATATTGCGGCTCTTCTGCGTATATGCATTGCGTTAGCATAGTTTGCAGAAATTGATCTTGAGTGCGTTTCTCGAGGACCGAGAACTGTGACATTTGAAAATACAGCCCTGGTGTAGCCTGCTGCACCCGACGGAGTGTCATTCGCATTAGCCTGATTGTCCACTTCGAAACAGTTCGAACCAGACTGGTCAGCAAAAAACGGGTTGCGAACCGCTAAAGCGAACTGAACATTGCCACCGTATCCGAAATCCGTATCAAAGTCATCGTCCCA
>DASVBA010000408.1:0-4325 GCA_036376095.1 Chryseolinea sp. | reverse complement strand
GACTTTAGCCAAATTTGCGCGCCTACTATTTTATACCTGGTATTCCTTCCGGGGCCGCTTGTTCATTTGCAAATGAAGGAGCCTTTCTTGCCGTTGGATACACTTCATCAAGGGTGTTTCCATCGTAAAGCCTTCCGTTCTTCATTACTTTATTTATTGTATTGGTATTGCGCAGATTGTCCAGCGGATTCTTGTCCATTATGATAAGATCCGCCAGTTTTCCCGCTTCAATACTTCCGACATCACCATCCAGGCCGAGCGCTCTGGCGCCATGAATGGTTGCTACCTTAAGTGCGTCGTGATTGGTCATTCCTCCGGATGCAACGCTCCAAAGCTCCCAATGATAACCCAAGCCCTGAAGTTGACCATGTGATCCGATGCCGGCGTTCCCACCTGCTTTCACGAGTTCGTTGACAAATTTCGCGTGATCCTGGAATACATGTTCTTCCGGCATAAACCATCCACTGCGGCGCCTGGACTTCGCGTCGAGCTCTGACTTTGCTGTGAAATGATTAAGCTTTGTATCGCCCTGAACATTTTCAGTTGCGTAGTAATAATTTTCAGCAAAAGGACCTCCGTATGCAACGAGCATGGTAGGCGTATACGTCATTTTGGCTTCAGCCACTGCTGTGACAAAATCCTTGTACAACGGATAGATGGGGAAGGCATGTTCGTGCCCAGAGTAACCGTCAATAAGATTGGTAAGGTTAAGTTTAAAGTCCAATCCTCCTTCAGTGGTGGGCATTAAGCCTTGTTCCTTGCAACCCTGTATGATCCACTGGCGATGTAAGCGGTTGCCGGTGACGTACATCTTGATCGTTTTTGTGTGAAAGTATTCGGAATACTGTTTCAGGATATCTTTTGTTTGTTCGTAGTTTTTAAGATTGTATGCCCAAAAGCCGACACCAGGGCCCGTGCTGTAAATGCGAGGGCCGACGATCTGTCCCGTTTCTACCAGGTCACCGTAGGTTAGGACGTCCGTTGTTCCCGTCTGAGGATCGCGGGTGGTTGTTACACCATAGGCAAGATTTGCTGCATACATCCATACTTGATTCTTATGAATTCCCCACGCTGGCCACATGTGAGCATGCGTATCAACAAATCCAGGCATTATGGTCTTGCCCTGCATATCCATTTTCTGAACTGTACCGTCAACAGAGATTGACCCTGTAACGCCCACCTGTTTAATGCGCGCGTTTTCTATGAGGATATCACCATTAGCGATCACCTCTTCTCCTTTCATCGTGATGATCCGGGCATTCTGTAACAATAGTTTGCCTGAGGGGATGTCTTTCTGAACAATGACTTTGACCCTGATTTCATTGGGTTTATAACTTGCCTCCTTCTCGCGCTTTGCTTTTTCCTCTTCCGTCTCTTCCTTTTTCTCTTCCTTCTTTTCCTCTTTAGCTTTCTCTTCCGCAGCTTTCTTTCTCTTCAGGTCCAGCTCTTTAGCTCGCGCATCCGCGAGGTTATAAGTAAAGAAGGCGTTGCCGAGAGAATAGTAAACGAGCTTTGCATCGCTGCTCCAGGTGGCAAACTCTCCACCCAACCTTGTGATCTTGCTAGCGGGGAACTGAGCTTTCTCCACATCGGCCACAGAAATCTTTGGTACCTCCCCTCCGGTTTTTGGAACAGTAACCACGTAAATGTCATTATTGATCTGGGCAATCGCCTTATCGCCCTCCGGCGCCATAACGATAACTTCCGCGTTCGAAGGCTCAGTCTTTGGTTCTGTTTCGGTCTCCATAATCATACAATGATTTTTAGAAGCAGAAAAACCGTAGGTAGTAATTCCCGTCACCTTTACGTGCGATTTTTCATCTGTTCCGTCCCACCGGATAGATACAAGGCCCTTATCGCCGCTGTACAAATAGATGCGATCATCTGATTTTACAAAATGCGGAGCCACACGTCCTTTAGCTCTTTCGATCACCGTGATCGCGCCGCCGTCGCCGCCGATCCAGGCAATATCCTCCTGGCTTGAAAATGTCACCGGGTCGGGATCGAACTTGAAGTTGAAAGAGGTACCTCTGAGGAACACGATCTTATTGCCCTTGAAACTCCAGGCGGGACTCGAGTAGAGTGCAGCTGAGTTGGTGAGCCGTTGAGGTTTCGCGTCCTTAATTTTGAAATTGATTTTATATAAATGTCCGCCGTTGTCTTCCCATGTGACCCAGGCAAGTTGAGAGCCGTCCGGACTCCATGCCGGATGCGCTTCCGTAAAATTGGAACTACTCACGCGTTTAGGGCTACCGTTAGGAAGGTCCATGGTATACAAACGGTTGAGAGCCGTAAAAGCAAGGCGTTTTCCATCAGATGAAACAACAGGATTGCGTATTTGCGTCACGATCATATCCTTTTCGTCCTTAATAGGAAACTTGAAGTCCACTCTCGGACCGAGTAACATCTCAGCGTCCATCTCCATTGGGACGTTTATCGCACTTCCGCCTGAGACTGGTATCCGATAAAACTTTCCTCCGTAAGTAGCGACCACTTCTTTGCTGTCGGGTGTAAAAGACATCGCAGGCAAGACTCCCAACGTCGCAATGGATTCCTGCTCGTCGTGCTGAACAGGGTAAGCAAGCCATTTTTCCTCGCCAGTCCTGAGGTCGCGAAGTACCAGTCCGGTCTGATCGTTATAACGGGATCCATAAGTCAGCCAATTTCCATCGGGAGAAAGTGTCGGAGTGAAAGCGGACCCATACCTGAATGAACGAACATCAACCTCACCGTTGTTGCGGTCATACACCGCCAATTGATACTGCGGAAACTGTGCGTCGTAATTCCACGCACCCCGGCGTTGAGCAAACCATATGTATCTTCCATCCCGCCCGAATGCAGGCTCTATGGTCTTGAGATTGTCGGGTTTGCTGATGAGCTGTACGCCAGCACCTCCGTCCTTGTGGAACATCCAAAGTTTGAGTATCAGCTTTCCGCGCGCTCCGACAATGTAATCGCCATCAGGAGTCCACTCGGCGGATTGATAATGTTCCGTCTCTCCGTCCGTGACTTTCAATGAATCTTTTTTATCCATAGAATACCACCATATGTTTTCGCCGCCACTGCGGTCGGAAATGAACAAGATTTTTGTGCCATCCGGACTGAATTTCGGATGCGAATCAAAAGCAAGACCTTTCGTGAACTGCACTGGCTTCCCACCGGAGATCGGCATGATATAGATGTCGCCCAAAAAATCGAACACGATACTCTTTCCATCGGGGCTAACATCCAACGACATCCATGACCCTTCGCTTGTCTTAATGCTGATCTTGCGTTCCGCTTTAAGCGGAAGCTTTAGCTTTTTTTCTTTTTCTTCTTTAGTAGTGTCGGCTTTCGGTTTCTTATCATCGCTTTGTCCCCGGGAGGAGAAAGAAAAGATCAATGCCATCAATAGCAGTGAATAGCTCAGTGTCTTCATAAATCTGATTTAAAAGGAAAATATAAGGATTTCTGGTTAGGAAGTCCACGGGTTGTTCGGCCGATAGTTTGCTTGCGAAACGAGAACAGTTTTGTCGGAGGGTTTACCATTGATAGACCACCGTTTTCTTGTGCGCGTGCGGCGCAAACAATACATTGCACGGATTTCATTTTCCAGATGGCGTACGTAAGATATTTTTTTCACATCGGATACAATGGTTTTAATTACCGTGGATGGCAGCGTCAACCAGGGGTCGAAAATATTCAGCAGGTGCTGGAGACGACCATGAAACAGGTATTGAAGCATGACGTATCCATCATGGGATGCGGTAGGACCGATGCCATGGTTCACGCCAGTCAATATTTCTTTCATCTGGATGTCGAAAAGCCATGGGGTTTTGATTTGTTATTCCGACTTAACAAAAATCTGCCGGATGACATCGCGATATTCGAGATAATTCAAATGGAAAACGATCAACACGCCCGGTTTGATGTTACCCAACGTACGTATGATTACTTCATTCACACGTATAAGGATCCATTTCTAAGCCCTCTCAGCGCATTGTACTTATTCAGGAATATCGATCTGAATAAAATGAAACAAGGCCTTTCCCTTCTCACGATGTACAATGACTTCCGTGCCTTTTGTAAAACTCCGGATGATTATGAACACACGATTTGTAAGGTGTCCTCGGCGAGACTTTTTTGCGACAACGCGGGCGATAAAATCAGGTTTCAAATATCGGCAAATCGTTTCCTGGGAAGGATGATAAGAATGATCATTGGAAAATTGCTCGAAGTAGGCACCGGGGCTTTAAGCATTGGCGAGTTTGAAAATTATTTCATTTCAAGGCAAACACCACGGCCGATAGAGCCCGCCTATCCACAGGGATTGTATCTTTCTAAGG
>DASVBA010000402.1:0-3447 GCA_036376095.1 Chryseolinea sp. | reverse complement strand
TATCATCGCTTGAATTGGAATTGATCCGCTGGTAACCAAACGTCGGCATTATCGTGAAGTATATGCTGAATTTGTTCTGCTTCTTTTTCTTTTCACGTATTACGGTTTCCCCCTCGTCATTATTTTCAGCCTTTTTTATTGACTTCGTTTCTAAAATTTTTTCCATACTGCGCTTGTCGGGATTCGCTGTTTCATTTACTTGATTTGTGAGATCTTCGTCCAAAGCTTCATCAAATTTGGCTTCATCGTGTTTGGCGTTGGTTTCTGCAGAGATTTTATTGCCCGCAATAGACACATTGTTTCCCGCCATAGCTGGCTCATGTTTCAACCAACCCTTATCGTCGGCGTTTGTTACATTATTACGATTCGCTGGTGTTATGTTGTTCCCGGCCCTTTCGCTGGATGTAACGTCGTTCATACGCGGCGCATTATCTTTTGAAATCGCGCTTCCTGAACTAACATCTCCAGTCTCGCTCTTATCGAAAGAAGATACCGATGCGGACAAGCCCGCCGCTGCGTTGATTTTCGATTTTGTCGTTTGTAAATAAAGGAGTCCGCCAACGGCGATAACACCGAGGATAAGTACCCACATTGATCTGAGCCTTTTGCCGTTCACTGGTAACGGGTTAGCTCGGGCCCTACCAGCGATCTGCTGCCATAATTCCAAACGCGGCTCCTCGGAATAATTGCGAAGCCTTTTAATGAGTTTGGCGTCGAACGATTCATCCATATTTTTCATACTTCAATACACCTAAGGCCTTCAGTTTACTCTTCAATACCTGCTTTGCTCTATTTAATTGTGACCGGGATGTTACTTCCGAGATATTCAGCATCTCACCGATCTCCGCATGATTGTAACCCTCCACTTCATGGAGGTTGAAAACCATCCGATATCCATCCGGCAATTCGTTGATCAGATTGATCAGCATCTCATCTGTGAACTGGGAAAGTATCAGCTCGTAATCTTCGTTCTGATGATGATATCCATTCCGCTCTTCGTCGTGCTGATGCCTTTTATTTTTATGATAATAGTTGACCGCTGTATTGACAGCAATGCGCAACATCCACTGGTCTACACGCGTGTAGTCATTCAATTGCGAAATATTCTGGAAGACCCGAATGAATACCTCCTGAAATACATCTTCAGCCTCCTCTCTGTTTTTTGTATATCTCCGGCACAATCCCATAATTCTGTTCTTAAAGTTCTCATAAAGCTCCCACTGTGCTTTCGCATCATTGATCTGGCAGAGCTCAAGTTGCTTTTTGGTGAGAGGCATTAACAAAAAATTAGTTCATCATTGGTTCGTTAGGGTTTCTGCTCAAGGGGTATACTTTATTATGAAACTATGAAACTCCGAGGGATCAGTGGCGGAAGGGAATGAGATGCCAAGGACATATACGACATTCTTTGACGGAACCGATATGTCCAAGGCATAACCCGGCAATTCTTCCTCATAATCAACCCAGGTTTCGCCTTTATCACTACTTCTGCTAATGTGGTAAAATGATTTCACGGAGGGGTCACTACTCCAGCTATGTCCGACAACGACCCCGAGATCACCTTGAGGGGAAAAACCAACCTGATAGGTGGGATGGGGAAAATCCTTAACACTCGTCCATCTGACCCCATCATCAGACCTCACAATACGGGACGGTGCCGCGGAGGTCATGCTCGGCCATCCAACGGAGGAAAAGCCTGCAAAAGCAACATTTCCTGTTAGGGCGAAGGAAGAAATATGGTTGCTGCTTGCAGATTCTCTCCATGATTCTCCCCCGTTCGTTGTCACAAAAATCGTGTACCTATCGTATGCATATCCAATCTGATCATTTACAAAACGAGCCGTTAGTTCTCCTTTACCGAGCGAAGGGCGAAAGATTTCGTTCCATGTTTCCCCCCCGTCAGTGGTTTTTAGAATAGTGTATACCGCAGATTGTGAGACGAATTCCTCGGTAACGATGAATCCTGTGAGTTGCGAAGTAAAAAAAATTGATTTCACGTACTGTCCGATGGTGGTTCTTTTCCATGAAGTCCCACCATCCGTGGTCATCATCCAGCCACCGCGGTTGCAATCGTCCGCATCGCAGCCCCTGAGTGCCACAAACCCATGGTCTTCGTCAAGAAAGTATATTTCTCCAAAACCCATATTTCCACCGTCAGTTGTGATTAATCGGTTCCAGTGTCTTCCTCCATCAATGGTTTTGTAGACGCTATATATTCCCGAAACAAAACCAACCGTGTCGTTAACAAAGAATATTTTGTCCGGATACACCGGGGAATACTCATCGAGTTCAAGAATTTCTGTTTTGTATTCGATGAGTGAAATTATTCCATATGCAGTATGTCGATCACCATCACTTGCTAATCTGTACACCATTTCATCAGTACCCCTGAAATCGGGCCCGGGTCGATAAACAATAGAATCGCCCACCACCTGTGCGTTTCCAAACCTCGGCGTTAAATGGATCGATACATGAGTGAGACCTTTGACACCACAAGCCTGATCGTTTTTAACAGGGTCGATTGTAAACACGCCATTTCTTCTTCTATGGATCTGATCTTCCACCGCATAAACGCCGCACGGAAAGTCATTTACTTTTTCCTTCATGAATATGCTTATTGTTTCTTTTTTGAGCGTGGATCCATCAGCAAGAACTACCGACAATACAAACTGATCCGTACCTTGATTGAATGTTTGATCTGGCGTGTACTTCAAAAGCAACGTGTCGATCTGAACCACAACACCATGTCCAGGGGGCTCTGAGATGGTCAACGATGCGTCCGTAAATGCTTGCTGGATTGCGGAGCTTAGGTCAACAATCGTCGACGTTTGTGGAAGAATGTAATATTCGGTTTGAGAAAGAGTGAATTGATTTTCCGGCTTAATAAAATCTTCACGGAAAGAGTCGCAGGCCACAACAAATAATAACCAAATAGTACTTCGAAAAAGGCATGTAACGGTAAAGGTTCTTATGGTCATTTCAGGGTTCCTTGTTAGTATGACCGCGTAACCCCTCAAAACGTTGCGTCAGGAAACTTTCTTTCTGGTACTCTTAAGTTAAGAACTTTTATGTTCTCTCTGCGTGGGCCCTGTCAAATTGATTTGAGGATAAACTTCAAATTTCAGTCTAATGTGCCGCAATAAAGCCAACCGTGTCGTTAAGAGAATATAAGAACGGTCAAGGTCCATTATCGGACGTTATAGCTGTCTCCTCACGGCCTATACTTTATTATTTTATCTGAGCAAAGAATATATGCAACGTCTGCCGAGGGAACAGATATTTCCCACGGAAAACCATTAAGCTGGTCGGCCAGATCAACCCACGTTTCGCCCTTGTCTGTACTTTTGCTTATTGTCAATGTCAGTGAGTTAGGGTCTGCAGGATTTAATGCGCTAATTCCAACAGCAACGCCGAGCTCGCCTTCGGGTGAAAAATCCTGTGAAAGTA
>DASVBA010000394.1:0-4013 GCA_036376095.1 Chryseolinea sp. | reverse complement strand
TACTGGTGGTTTTGATGAAAGGGAGGTAAAGGAGATCGAGGCAAGGGCCAACGCACTTGGCGTAGCGTCGCATAAGACCGTAGATGAAACCACAAACTATTACGACAAGGTTATCCGCTACCTTGTCTATGGCAACGTTCTGAAGAACAATACCTATCCGCTCAGCGTGAGTGCTGAACGAATGTCACAGGCGCTTGCTGTAGCGAACTATGCGAAAGAGCTCAAGGCGGATGCGGTCGCTCATGGAAGCACCGGTGCCGGTAACGACCAGGTTCGCTTCGATATGATCCTGAACATACTTGTTCCAGGGATCGAAATAATTACGCCTATCAGGGAGCTTAGACTGTCGCGCGAAGAAGAGATCAACTTTCTTAAGTCAAAGGGAGTACAAATGAATTTCGAAAAGGCTATGTACTCTGTTAACAAGGGTATTTGGGGAACATCAGTAGGAGGCAAGGAGACACTCAAGTCCTTGGGGATGCTTCCTGAAGAAGCCTGGCCCACACAAGTCACCAAACAAGGAACAGAGACGGTGCGACTGTCTTTTGAAAAGGGAGAGTTGAAAAAGGTTAACGATAAATCATTCGCTCACCCAACCGGTGCAATACAACACCTGCAGCAATTGGCGGGTCCATATGGTATAGGCCGCGAGATACACGTGGGCGATACGATCATTGGTATTAAGGGACGTGTCGGTTTTGAAGCCGCTGCGCCGATGCTTGTGATCAAGGCTCACCATGCACTGGAGAAACACGTCCTTACGAAATGGCAGCTGAGCTGGAAAGACCAGCTGGCACAGTTCTACGGTAACTGGTTACACGAAGGACAATACCTCGATCCTGTTATGCGGGACCTTGAGGCGTTCCTGACGAGCTCACAACAAAATGTTACAGGTGATGTTCATATCCAACTTAATCCGTACAGGTTCCAGGTAATTGGAATCGAGTCCAGGTATGATTTGATGTCGTCGAAGTTTGGTAAGTATGGCGAAATGAATCTCGGCTGGACAGGTGATGATGTGAAGGGGTTTACGAAGATCTTCGGCAATCAGACCGCTATATACCATCAGGTAAAAGAAGAAGTAGATGGCAAGTAAAATAAAAGCAGGTATTATTGGCGGCGCTGGTTATACCGGCGGCGAAACGCTGAGGCTGTTGCTCAACCATCCCGACGTTGAGCTTGTTTTTGTACACAGCCGTAGTAATGCCGGTAATCCCCTTTCCAGTGTACACCCGGACTTGCTCGGAGAAACGGATGTTAAGTTTACAGGCAATCTGGAACACGATGTCGATGTAGTGTTCCTCTGTCTTGGACATGGAGAAAGTAAAAAGTTCCTCCAGGAAAACGACCTCACCAAGACAACGAAAGTGATCGATCTCAGCCAGGATTTCAGACTGGGTGAGTCGATTAACGGAAGATCATTCGTGTACGGTTTGCCCGAGTTGAACAGGGAACAATTAAAAGGAGCGAATGACGTTGCTAACCCCGGATGTTTTGCCACAGCGTTACAACTTGGAGTATTGCCACTCGCGAAAGCGGGACTATTGACGGAAGTGCATTCAACCGGGATAACGGGGTCGACGGGCGCGGGCCAGAAACTTCAGGACACCACTCACTTTACGTGGAGAGCTAACAATATCTCTGCCTATAAGACGCTGACCCATCAGCACCTGAAGGAGATCGGTCGCTCTATAAAACAACTGCAACCTTCCTTTGCTGCCGCCGTCAATTTTGTTCCCTGGCGCGGAGATTTTACAAGGGGCATTTTTGTGAGTTCTGTCGTCGAGTGTGGACTGTCGCTTGAAAAAGCATTGGACCTTTACGCAGCATTTTACAAAGGACATCCTTTTACTTTGGTGTCGACGGACACCGTTGATCTAAAGAGGGTGGTAAATACGAACAAGTGTCTGATCGGATTGGAAAAGGAGGGAAGCAAGCTTGTCGTTCATTCGGCGATCGACAACTTGCTCAAAGGCGCTTCCGGGCAGGCTGTGCAGAATATGAACCTGATGTTCGGGCTGGACGAAACAGCGGGGCTGAAGCTTAAATCCATTGCCTTTTAATAAGATGTATCAGCAAATAATTACCGGGGATATCAAGGCTGGCACTTTGGCAATCGATCCCTATTTTATGACGATGAAACTATTCGACGTATATCCGCTTTTTAATATCACGCCTGTCAAAGCTGAGGGTTCGTGGCTTTGGGATGATAAAGGCGATAAGTTCCTGGACTTATACGGTGGCCACGCCGTAATTTCCATCGGGCATTCACACCCTCACTATGTCAAGTCATTGGAGGATCAGCTCAGAAAGATCTCCTTTTACTCGAACAGCGTAGTGAATCCACTTCAGCAAAAACTCGCTGAGAAGCTTGGGGTCATGTCCGGCTATTCCGATTATCAATTATTCCTTTGCAACTCGGGTGCTGAGGCAAATGAAAACGCGTTGAAGCTCGCGTCTTTTGTGACCGGAAAGAAAAAGATCATCGCGTTCAGGAAGGCATTCCACGGTCGTACATCCGGAGCGGTTGCAGCAACGGACAATCCTAAGATCGTTTCTGCTTTCAATGCCGGTCATGAGGTCGAATTCCTTCCCTTGAATGACGAGAACGCTTTTGTCAACGCTTTGACGAGTGATGTTGCGGCTGTCATCATCGAAGGAATACAAGGAGTGGGTGGCATACAGTTACCTGACGATTCGTTTCTTCAATTCATTGACAGCAAGTGTCGGGAAAAGAATGTGATGCTCATTTTGGATGAGATTCAGAGTGGTTATGGACGGACCGGAAAATTCTTTGCTCATCAGCACGCAGCTATCAGACCGCACCTGATCACTACGGCAAAGGGAATGGGTAATGGGTTCCCTGTGGGAGGCGTTCTTATACATCCTGATATTAAGCCATGGAGCGGTATGCTAGGTACCACCTTCGGCGGAAATTATCTTGCCATGGTTGCTTGCCTCGCGGTATTGGAGGTAATGGAGTCGGAAAATCTGATCGCCAACGCGGCGACTATGGGTGACTATTTGATCAATGCTTTGAAAGGAATTGCCTCGATCAAGCAGGTGAGAGGCAGAGGACTAATGATCGGATTTGATCTTCCAGAGGAGAAAAACAAGGTGAGGACCGATCTCTTGTTTACCCACCGTATTTTTACAGGTGAAGCAAAGCCAAATACAATAAGATTGCTGCCTTCATTGGCGCTAAGCAAGACTGAAGTTGATATGTTCCTGACCGCATTGAACGAATCGATGAAATGAAAAAGTTTGTTTCCGCGGGCGACGCCCCTGACATCAATGGCCTGGTGCAAAAAGCACTGCAGTACAAATCAAATCCGCTAAAGGACAAAGCTTTGGGTTCTGGAAAACGTTTGGGCTTGCTCTTTTTGAATCCCAGCATGAGGACCCGTCTGAGTACTCAGATCGCGGCTCAGAATCTTGGAATGGAAGCGATCGTCTTTAACGTAGGCCAGGATGGCTGGGCGCTGGAGTTTGAAGACGAAGCAATCATGAGTGGTACCACCGTTGAACATGTAAAGGATGCAGCGCCGATACTTGGAAAATACTTCGACATCCTCGGAATAAGAACATTTCCATCGTTGCAAAACAAAGTAGATGACTACAATGAGCTTTACATCAACCAATTCATCAAATATACCGGCATTCCAATCGTAAGTCTCGAGAGTGCTACACTCCACCCGTTGCAGAGTCTTACGGATATTATTACAATTCGCGAGACCTTCAAGGAAAAAAGAAAACCAAAGATCGTTCTCACGTGGGCCCCACACGTAAAGGTGCTGCCGCAATGCGTGGCCAACAGCTTTGCTGAATGGATAAACGCGTGGGGCGAGGCTGAATTTGTGATCACTCACCCGGAAGACTATGAACTGGACGAAAAATTCACCAGCGGAGCGGTAATCAATCATAACCAGTCGGAAGCATTGAAGGGCGCTGATTTTGTTTATGTCAAGAACTGGAGCACTTATAGTGACTATGGCCGGATCTATTGCAATGAT